>SKKR01000502.1 GCA_007123655.1 Thermomicrobiaceae bacterium | reverse complement strand
CGCTGCTACTCAATGCTGGGTTCTTCCGACGCATTCAATCAGGACGGCCTGAAGTCCACGTGAAGTACGCGATGTCCCTGGACGGGAAGATCGCTACCCATACCGGGCACGCGCGCTGGATCACCGGCGCCGAGTCACGCGGTTGGGCGCATGGCATCCGGGATACCTCGGACGCGATTCTGGTGGGAATCGGTACCGTGCTCGCGGACGACCCGCTTCTGACGACGCGCCTGGATGACGAGGACGCCGGTGCGGGTGGCCCGCATCACGCACTGCGTGTTGTGGTCGACAGTCAGGCGCGGATGCCGGCCGGAGCCGCAATGCTTTGCCCGGACACGCCTGGCGGGACACTGGTCGCCGTCACGGAACTTGCCCCGCAAGACCGCGTAGAGCAGTTACAGCGAGCGGGCGCCGAGGTGGTAATCGTTTCCGAGCGGAATGGCCGCGTCGAACTCCGATCACTGCTCGAACTGCTCGGAGGCCGGGGGATCAACGCCGTGATGGTGGAGGGTGGAGCCCAGGTTATCGGTTCCCTGGCGGATGACGATCTGATCGATCGGGTCAGCGCGTTCATCGCGCCTGTGTTGCTCGGTGGCTCCGGCGCCCCGTCACCCGTTGCCGGAAACGGCGTTTCGGCCGCGAGCGCCGGTCTCCGGCTCGTTTACCCGACGACCTTGACCATTGGTGACGATCTTCTCATGTCCGGCTATCTCAGCGGGCATTATCCTGACGAGGGGCAGGCGTGATGTTTACCGGGATTGTTGAAGAGATCGGCACTGTCATTTCGCTGGATCCGTCCGGCGGAGATACCACCCTGCGCGTCCAGTGCACCACCGCTGTCGAAGACGTCCGTACCGGCGACAGCATCAACGTGAATGGCGTTTGCCTGACCGTGACTGACTTCAGTCCGGAGCATTTCTCGGCCAATCTGCAACCCGTCACCATGCGACTGAGCAATCTGGGTGATCTGGACCGAGGCGATCCGGTCAATCTGGAGCGATCGCTCGCTGCTGGACAGCGGATGGGCGGGCACTATGTGCAGGGCCATGCGGACGGAATCGGGCAAATCGCCGAAACGAAAGACGACGGCAAGGCGATGATCGTCCGGATTGCTGCCCCGCGGGACGTGCTCCGATATTGCGTGGAGCGCGGCTACATTACCGTTGACGGGGTAAGCCTGACGATCATGTCGTTGCACGAAGATGGTTTTAGCGTCTCGCTGGTATCCCACACACAGCAGATGATCACGCTTCCCCGGAAGCGCACTGGCGACCCCGTCAACCTGGAAGTCGATGTAATGGCGAAATACATTGAACGATTGCTGGGTCGTGAGGAGCGACCCGGACTTGACATGGAAACGCTCATGCGAACCGGATTCGCCTGAGCACGCATACCGGGTAGCATCGAAACGCGGCCGGATCGGCCGCAAAGGAGGCATGAAGATGCCGCTGGCGAGCATCGACACCGCAATTGAGGCGTTTCGCAACGGGGAGTTCGTGATCATCGTGGACGACGAGGATCGCGAGAACGAAGGCGATCTCTGCATCGCCGCCGAGAAAGTGACCCCGGACGCGGTCAACTACATGACGAAGGTAGCGCGCGGACTGATTTGCACGCCGATGGCGCCCGAGTGGACCGACCGGCTCGGCCTCCATCTCATGGTAGATCCCACCGAGAACGGCGCAACCTTCGGCACGGCGTTTACCGTCTCTGTCGAAGCACGGGAGGGGACGACGACCGGGATTTCCGCGTTTGACCGGTCCCGCACCATCAGATTGCTCGCCGACCCGGATGCCACGAAGTCGGACTTCATCATGCCGGGGCATACGTTCCCGCTTCGCGCCCATCGGGACGGGGTGCTCGGGCGGATCGGTCAGACGGAGGCGTCCGTCGATCTTGCCAGGCTCGCCGGTCTCTCGCCCGTCGCGGTCGTCTGCGAGATCATGTCTGATGATGGGACTATGGCGCGGATGCCGGAACTCGAAGCACTCGCGAAAGAGCGAGGGATCCCCGTGATCACTGTCGCGGATCTTGTTGCCTACCGGAGCGAGCGGGAACGGCCGGTGGATGAGCTGACCGAAACGGAGCTTCCCACCGCCTACGGGACGTTCCGGGTCATCGCCTACGCCAGCTCCACGTCCGGCGAACCGGATCTGGCGATGGTGTTGGGAGACATATCCAGCCCAGAACCGGTTATCGCCCGGGTTCACTCCGAATGCCTGACCGGGGATGTGTTCGGTTCGCAGCGCTGTGACTGTGGGCAGCAACTTGACCGGGCACTGCAGCGGATCGGCGAAGAGGGGCGTGGGGTTCTCCTGTATATGCGTCAGGAGGGCCGCGGGATCGGACTGCTCAACAAGCTCAAGGCGTATCACCTGCAGGACCAGGGGTTTGACACCGTGGAAGCGAACCTGCGGCTCGGCTTCCAGCCCGATCAGCGCGACTACACCGGCGCGGCGTTCATTCTCCGCAACCTCGGCGTGCGCAAGATACGCTTGCTGACCAACAACCCGCGCAAGGTGGACGCACTGCGGAATTGCGGCATCAACGTCGTCGAACGGCTCCCGCTGGTCATAGATCCGAACGACACGAACCGCCGGTACCTGGAAACGAAACGATCCAAGTTGGGACACATGTTCGGTTACGACCCACCGGACGAGGCACGGACCGGGACGGACTGAACCAGGAAAGGGAAGCGGGGACAGTGCGTACGATTGAGGGAATGCTCGTTGGACGAGACCGCCGCATCGGGATTGTCGCGTCTCGCTTCAACGAATTTATCACCGGGAAACTGCTGGATGGCGCTCTTGACGGTCTTTTGAGACATGAAGTGGATGATAGTGCCATCGATCTCGCCTGGGTTCCGGGCTCCTGGGAGATTCCACTGGTGGCGAAGCGAATGGCTGCCAGCGGAAACTACGATGCAATTATCTGCCTGGGCGCGGTTATCCGCGGATCGACGGCACATTTCGATTACGTTGCATCCGAAGTGTCAAAGGGGATCGCGAACAGTTCGCTCGAAACCGGCGTCCCTATTGTATTCGGGGTTCTGACGACCGATACGATCGAACAGGCGATCGAGCGAGCAGGGACCAAGGCCGGGAACAAAGGGTTCGAAGCCGCGGTTACGGCAATCGAGATGGCGAATCTTGTCGGGGAAATCGACAAACGCTGATCAGGTCGTTGCCCGGTTGCCCGTCGACGTTGCGGCGGACTAGACTTCAGAGAGTGAGATGTGGGCGCATCTCCCGAGTGAGAGCCAGTCGATCGCTATGTCGTCCAGGTTTTCGTCGGCATTTGGCCTGAGGCTGTTTGGCGGGGCGTTCATCCCGTTACTGGCAGTCGCTGGACTCCTGCTTACCCCGGTCTCATGCATGTGCGGGGCGTCAGTTCCCCACGGACACTCGCTGTTTCAACTTCCCTACCACCACCACGGTGCCAATCATAACGAATCCGATTCGATGTCCGAGTCGCATGGTTCCATGAAGGGTGTAGGCCACGTCGGAGAATCGGACGGAGAGTGTGACGGACACCGGAGAATGCTCACATTCGACGGCAACTTTGCGCTCTCCAATCTGGCGGAGCAGAGCGACGGAGCGGCACTCAAAGCCCCGCCCTCATCTTCGTTCGGACACGCGATGGCGATGACGCAACCGACGTTCGTTTCGATGTCTCCCGTCAATTGCGAATCTATCGACCTCCCACCGGCGCGAATGCTGGAGGGGACGCAAACATCTCCCGAAACCCCGCCACCACGTCTCTAGATCTTCGCTGTAATACGTGTCCCAACAAAGCACAGGCACGTGCAGGAACCCTTATGCCCTGGGGAGTCTTCGTCCGAAGATAACATTCAGGCAGGGCGTGCATGTTCCGCACGGTGGACCGCCACGAGTGATTGAGGAGATTGCTGATGAACTGTCACCGTAAACGCCTGCCCCGGATCGTGATCGCCGGGATTGTGGCCTTGTTTCTCGCAACCGGACTGCTGTCCACCGCCAGCGCGCATGAGACGCGTGAGGTTGAAGGCGAGTTCCAGTTCGTCGTGGGCTTCATGAATGAGCCGGCGTACGTTAACGAGATCAACGGGCTGGATCTTCGGATTTCATATCTCAACGGAGGCGGCGATTCGCAAGATGAGCAAGAGGGTGACGACCACGACGACAATGGGGATTCGCACCCGAGCGACGCCGCACCTGTCGAAAATGCAGAGGCGACGCTCCGAGTACAGGTCCAGTACGGAGACGAGACGCGAGAGCTTGATCTTCGCGGCGTCTGGGGCCAGCCGGGACACTACACCGCGGACGTCATCCCGACTCAGACTGGCACGTACAGCTTCCAGATCGTTGGCGAGATCGATGG
>SKKR01000265.1 GCA_007123655.1 Thermomicrobiaceae bacterium | reverse complement strand
GTCAGACCGATCAGTGCCTGCGACACTCCGAATGACTGGGCGTAGAGTGGGACGACCGGAACGATACTGCCAAATCCGAGCTGGTTTACCGCGATGATCGCGCAGATCCAGGTGAGGACTCTGTTTCGCCGGTACCAGCCTGCCAATCCGTTTCGAACGTTCAATCCCTGCCCCTTGACCGGCGCCCGGTCCGGCCCGGGTATTCGCCGGCGTCACGCAACGACACCCGGAGACGATACCCCAGTTTCCCGTTATGGTATAGATGGGGCCGGTAAGTGGCGGAAACTCCTGTCTTGATGACGTTCGGTGCGCGCGGCAAGTGGAGTCTGAGATGTCTGATCACGTCGATGTCGAACAGGAACGGCTTCGCGCGGCGGCGCAGCGCAGCTACGTGTTGCCGGCGGTCCTGGTGCTTGTCCTCTACTTCGTCATGTACATTCCAGGGCTGATTGCAAACATCGTCTTTTACCTTCAGGCGTCCAGCGATGAACAGCTGGTCGGGCGACCACCGGAAGGCAAGGGATGCCTGCTTGGACTGCTGATTCTGGGCGTGATCGTTCCGGTCGTGGCAATCTGTGCCGCCGTCGTGTTCCTGTTCGGCATGGTTGCGGCCGTGTAGCGAGTCTCCGCTTGCGGCGTTAGGGCAGCTGAGGCGCGGCAGCAACGAAAACGGGACGCCGGGTATGGAACGTCCCGTATCTCTCAAACGTCACGCTCGGATGTTATCGGGTTACCCGGTAGTTCGGGGCCTCCTTGGTGATAACCACATCATGCGGGTGGCTCTCCCGAAGCCCGGCGTTCGTCACGCGGATGAACCGTGTATCCTCCTGCATTCGCCGGATATCCGGTGCGCCGCAGTATCCCATCGAGGACCGAAGTCCCCCGACGAGCTGATAGACGATCGCGGAGAGCGGCCCCTTGTAGGCGACGCGTCCTTCGATGCCTTCCGGGACGAACTTCTGCAGGTTGTCGATTTCGTCCTGGAAGTATCGGTCCTTGCTGAACGACCGGGTCTTCATGGCGCCCATCGAACCCATGCCGCGGTATTCCTTGAAACGCTCTCCCTGATAGAGAATCACATCTCCCGGACTCTCATCGACCCCGGCGAGCAACCCGCCAAGCATCACGGTGTCCGCGCCGGCGGCAACGGCCTTCGCAATGTCGCCGGAGTACTGGATACCGCCATCGGCGATCAGCGGAACGTTACGCTCTCGCGTAACCCTGGCCACATTCAGCACCGCGGAGATCTGAGGGGCGCCGATGCCGGTGACCACCCGTGTGGTGCAGATTGAACCCGGACCGACCCCGACCTTAACCGCGTCGACCCCGGCGTCGATCAGAGCCTCCGCTGCTGCCGCGGTGGCAATATTCCCCGCGACCAGATCAACTGACCAGCGACTCTTGATTGCGTGTACCATCTCGATCACCGACCTGGCGTGACCGTGCGCCGTGTCCACGACGAGCACGTCGACACCTTCATCGATCAATGCCTCGGCGCGCTCCATCGCGTCGGCACCGACGCCGACGGCAGCAGCGACACGCAGCCGCCCCTGGTCATCCTTCGTCGCGTTCGGATACTGGATTCGCTTCTGGATGTCCTTGACCGTGATCAGACCCTTGAGATAGCCGTGTTCATCAACAACCGGGAGTTTTTCCACCTTGTGCCGGTGCAGCATCTCGCTCGCTTCGTCCAGCGTCGTACCGACTGGAACCGTGATCAGGTTCTCCCGGGTCATCAGCGCGTCGATCGGCAGATCGCCGTCCTCACCAAATCTGAGATCACGATTGGTCAGGATTCCGACAAGCTTTCCGACTTCGTCGGTGATCGGCACGCCGGAGATGTGATAGTGAGCCATCACGTCCTGCGCCTCTTGAACCTTGTCGTGCGGGCGGAGGGTGACCGGCTCGACGATCATGCCGGACTCGCTGCGTTTGACCTTGTCGACCTCGGCAATCTGTTCCTCAACGGAGAGGTTTCGGTGAAGGACACCGATGCCGCCTTCGCGGGCAATCGCGATCGCCATGCGGGCTTCCGTGACAGTATCCATCGCCGCGGAGACGATCGGGATCCGGATCCTGATGTTCCGCGTGAAATTCGTCTCGGTACTGGCGTCGCGCGGCAGGATATCTGACTCGTTGGGGACAAGCAGGACATCGTCGAACGTCAGGCCGACGCCGACGATCTTCCCGTCGTACGAATCGTCGCGTCCATTGCTCGCCTCGGCCGCCCGCGTGAGTTCTTCGTTCTGCAGTATTGACATGGGCTGCCACCTTTCCTGAACGTCACGTATAACTGTGACCAGATTGATCTTGCAATTACATGGCATCCGGTTTTCCGGAAACGCCGTTCTCGAAAGAGATAGCCGAACGAGTAATCCGTGCGGCGAACACAGGTTTCGACGGTGGATGTTCGAGACGGTTGATTACGACGCGCCGGGAAGAGATCCCGGCGCGCACCGCCTGCTGTTCGTGCTGTTCCAGGAATAACGGCCGGTTCCGGAATGCCGGATCCGGTCACGCCGTCGCCTCCGTCGTCACGTGGTCAGCTGGAACCGGTAACTCCAGCCGCTGACACAACTCCTCTGCGAAATGCTGATACGCCTGAGACGCGGCCGAAGATCTATCGTACTCGAAAATCGCCTGGCCGAAGCTCGGCGCCTCAGCGAGTCTGACGGCTCTCGGAATGACGGTCTGGAAGATCCGGCTCGGAAAGAAGCGACGGACATCGCTCACGACCTGTCCAGCGAGCCGGGTACGAGCGTCGAACATCGTCATCAAAACCCCGAGCACGTCGAGCCTTGGATTGAGACGCCGCTTCACGAGGTCGATCGTATTGATTAGCTGCATCAGTCCTTCCAGGGCCAGATACTCGCACTGGATAGGAATGACGACGCCACGGGCCACGCTGAGCGCGTTTACGGTGAGTAATCCTAGCGAGGGCGGACAATCGATCACGACAAGGCCGTAGTCCGTTTCCGACGTCGCCAAGGCGTTCCTCAACTGATACTCGCGCTGCTCGGTGTCGACCAGTTCGACCTCTGCTCCGGCCAGGATTTCGTTCGATGGCAAAAGGTCAAGCCCCGGACGGATGTCCCTGATGAGGCATTCATCCAGCGAATGTCGTTGAATAAGCGCGTCGTAGGTTGTTCGTTCCAGATGATGCTTGTCCGCACCGATACTGCTCGTCGCGTTGCCCTGCGGGTCAATGTCGATGAGCAACACCCGGTAGCCGAGTTCGGCCAGATACGCTGACGCATTTACCGCGGTGGTGGTCTTTCCAACGCCTCCCTTTTGGTTTGCCAGCGCCAGGATTCGCGTCACGAAGTGCTCCAACCACCTCGACAGGTTAATTGCGTCATTCTATCACTGGTTGGTCCGATTCTCAATAGCCCGGTCCCTGTCGCGAAACATTGGCACGGTTTGTGCTTGAAGTGTGGGCCATGGCAGCCGTTACTCCAACGGCGGCCAAGAGCCTGCACACCAGGCTTCACCTGCCCAGCGAGAACAGGGCGCCGCCCGGTTGGCCCTGTTCTCGCCATTTAAGCTATTCTCATGGCTCGTCAACGATATCCGGATCGTTGAAATCCATGGTTTCCGAGGAACGGGAACTCGGCTGCGTTCGTCCGGTAAGCGTCTGCACATCCCGACTATCCGAATCGGATCGGATGACCGTGACCTGATGCGGGTACGGAATCGTAATATCGTTGCGATCCAGCGTCTGTTTGATTCGTTTCAGTAATTCGCGCTGGACTCCCCACTGCTCCATCGGCTTGGTTCTGAGCCAGGCGCGGATCGTGACCTGGTACGCTCCCAGCGCGACGACACCGAGGACCTCCGCCGGCGCGATCACGACGTCTCCGATTTCCTCGTCGTTTTCGATGCCTTCAAGCTCCTTGCCGATCACCTCGATTGCGCGATCTATGTCGTCGTCGTAGGAGATGTCGATATCCAGCACTGCGCGCGCCCAGTCCTTCGTCAGGTTGGCGACCTGGAGGATCTCTCCGTTCGGGATCGTGATCAAGGTTCCGTCGATTGCCCGGATAGTCGTGCGTCGCAGGCTGAGTAGCTCGACCGTGCCGGTCGCGTCATTGACGGTGATAACGTCCCCGACCGAGTACTGGTCCTCGAGCAGGATGAAAAACCCGCTGATGAAGTCCTTGATGAGACTTTGCGCGCCGAAACCGATCGCCAGTCCGGCGACACCGGCGCTGGCCAGCAGCGGGCCGATGTTCAGTCCAACATTGCTGAGCACCATCATCGTGGCGATCAGCAGGATCACCATGCGTCCGCCCGATTCGATGACGTTCGAGAGCGTGTTCGCCTTCAGCGTCACCTCACGGGCTGGCTGATCGTGGCGTTCGACGACTCGCTGGACCGCGCG
>SKKR01000077.1 GCA_007123655.1 Thermomicrobiaceae bacterium | reverse complement strand
TGCCGGAATGGGTGCTGGAGTCAGATCTCCCGGTGCTCGGGATTTGCTACGGCATGCATCTGCTGACTCATCATCTCGGCGGGGACGTCGGACCGGCTCAGGAACGCGAGTACGGTCCGGCAACGATCGCGGTGCAACGGACGGAATCCATATTCACCGGGCTTCCGGACCAGATTGACGTCTGGATGAGTCACGGCGACCGCATTGAGTCCATGCCGCCGGGGTTCGAAGTGCTCGCGACGACTGACAACTCGCCGTACGCCGCGATATACCGCAACCACATCATCGGGATTCAGTTTCACCCCGAGGTCTCGCATACGCCGCTCGGCTCCGCGATTATCCGGTCGTTTCTTTACGACGTCTGCAAGTGCAGCGGAAACTGGACGGCGGAATCGTTCATCGAATCCACGATCCGGCAGATCCGGGAGGTTGTCGGGACGGACCGCGTTCTGCTTGCACTGTCCGGCGGCGTGGACTCCTCCGTAGCCGCTGCGTTAATCCACCAGGCAATAGGCGACCAGCTTACGCCGGTGTTTGTGAACACCGGGCTCCTGCGGGAGGGAGAAGCGGAACTCGTTCGAAGCACATTCGCACAGAATTTTGGGATGAATCTGGTGTACGTGGATGCATCTGAGCGATTTCTGGAGCGACTCTCCGGCGTCATGGAGCCCGAGGAGAAACGAACGCTGATCGGGGACGAATTCATCCGGGTGTTCGAGCATGCGGCCCGGGAGCATGGACCGTTCCGATTCCTCGCGCAGGGAACGCTATATCCAGACGTTATCGAGAGCGCAACGAAGACCTCCGAAGCAGCCCAGAAGATCAAGACGCATCACAACGTAGGTGGCCTCCCGGAAGACCTCCAGTTCGAGTTGCTCGAACCGCTTCGATTCCTGTTCAAGGATGAAGTTCGGGAGATTGGCCGGCGGCTCGGCCTGCCGGATGAGATCGTCATGCGGCAGCCTTTCCCGGGTCCCGGACTCGCCGTTCGAATTCTGGGCGCGGTGACGGACGAGGACCTCGCGCTCCTCAGGCGAGCCGACGCGATCGTCCGCCAGGAAGTTGAAGGCGCCGGGCTGGCCGATTCGATCTGGCAGTACTTCGCGGTCCTGCTTCCAGTCTATACGACCGGCGTCATGGGGGACGGCCGCACGTACGCGAAAGTCATTGCGATCCGGGCGATTACGTCTGAAGATGCGATGACGGCGGACTGGGCCAGACTTCCGGATGAACTGCTATCCCGGCTGAGCAACCGCATCGTCAACGAGATCGACGGCATCAATCGTGTCGTCTACGACGTCACCAGCAAGCCGCCGGCGACGATCGAGTGGGAGTAGAGGAGGTCGGATGCGGGTCCTGTTGATCGGGGAAGGTGCGCGTGAGCACGCGCTGGCCTGGAAGATTCGACAATCCCCGAAGGTGGAGGAACTCTTCATAGCCCCCGGGAATCCGGGTACCGAGCCTCTCGGCACCAACATCGATGTCCCCCCCAGCGACTTCGGGCGTCTGGTGCAGATCGCCAGAACGCACGAGATTGACCTGACGGTGGTGGGTCCGGAAGCGCCGCTGGCGGCCGGGATCGTGGATCGGTTCAACCAGGAAGGCCTGATCGTTGCAGGTCCGACTCAGGAGGCGGCCCGCATCGAGAGCAGCAAGTCCTGGGCGAAAACGATTATGAACGCGGCCGGCGTCCCGACCGCGCGCGCCGAGCGCTACCGTGACTACGAATCGGCGAGACAGGCCGTAATCGATATGCCCCTGCCAATCGTTATCAAGGCGGACGGGCTGGCGGCCGGAAAGGGCGTCGTTATCGCTCACTCCCACGAGGACGCGGTTACGACGCTGCACCAGATGATGGTGGAGCGCACGCTCGGCGATGCAGCACGAGAGGTGATTCTGGAAGATTATCTGGTTGGACTGGAAGTCTCCATCATTGGCATTACCGATGGCACAACGATCTACCCGCTTCTGCCATCCTGCGACTACAAACGGGCGTTCGATCGTGACGCGGGGCCGAACACCGGCGGAGTGGGCGCGTATTGTCCGGTTCCGTCCGTGGACCCAGAGCTTATGGTCGAGATTACCCGGACAATCCTGCAGCCGACGATCGACCGGTTACAACACGAAGGAATCGTCTATCGCGGCGTATTATACGCCGGGTTGATCCTGACACCAGACGGTCCCCGGGTTATGGAGTTCAACTGCCGGTTCGGAGATCCGGAGACCCAGGTCCTTCTTCCGTTACTGGATAGTGATCTAGTGGAACTGCTTCAAACCGCGGCGACGGGCGACCTGACGACGATTGAACCTCCCGCGTGGCGATCCGGGTCCGCAGTTGGCGTTGTGATGACGTCCGGAGGCTATCCAGGGTCGTACCGGACCGGAGTGCAGATACATGGCATCGACGACGTTCCCGAACCAGTCGTGGTGTTCCACGCCGGTACATCCAGGGACAGCGACGGCACGCTCGTGACGAGCGGCGGACGGGTTGTGACGGTTGTCGCCGTTGGTGACTCGATAGGCGACGCGTGCGATGCCGCGTACCAGGGTGTCGCATCGATCAGTTTCAGTGACGCCCACTACCGAACCGATATCGCCGCTCGGGAGCTGGCGGTCGGTTCCTGATCGATCCCGCTGATCAAACACGCTCAGTATCAGAACATGGACGAACCGGCAGGGAATCGTTCACCTGCCGGCTGGGGAATGCGCGTGAACGCGGTTCGCGCTAGTTGATGACCTGTTCTCCGCCGATCTGCTCGGCAACTGGCGGGCTGATCTCGATCCAGCCATTCTTCACCGCGCAGAGCACGGCCTGAACTCGGTCCTCGACCGCGAGTTTTCTGAGAACAGCAGTCATGTGATTCTTCACGGTCTGTTCGGTGATATAAAGCGCGTCTGCGATTTCTTTGTTGGAAAGCCCCTGCGCAACGCAGTCCAGCACTTCGATTTCCCGAACAGACAGCGGGAGCCGCTGGGACTGGGACAGCGGGCGCTCGACGACACCCTCGTCACCGGTGAGGTGCCGGAACTCGGTCAGCACGCGCCGGGCAAGATCCGGACGAGACAGCACCGCAACATTAATGATCTGCTCGCCACGGGCAACCTGCTCGAGCGACTTGATCAGGTCCGGACCTTCGACGTCCTTGGTCAGGAACGCGGAAGCGCCAACGCGGACCGCTTCGAACAACCGATCGTCATCAACGTACATTGAAAGGATGACGATACGCATGCTTGGGTGCTGCTTCTTGAGGATTCGGGCGATGTTGAGCCCGGTCACCCCGGGAAGCTGGACGTCAATCATCGTGATATCCGGCCGATGAATATCGGCCTGGCGAATCGCCTCGTGTCCGCTCGATGCCTCGGCGACGACGGTGAAACCACCGCCTTCTTCGATCAGGCGGCACAATCCCTGTCGAAACAGTGGATGATCATCCACAATGAGAATTCGTCTGTCAGTCAAAGCTGGCTTCTTCTGTTCCACCGCAACCCCCATACGCGTTCAGGCACCCGTGTCAGTAGACGTTGGTCCCCGTGGTGCCCACCACGGCGAGACGTTTGTCATGCCGTATACCGAATATAACAACGATTTGCTCGAGCTCCGATAAGGTAAACAGGCCGATTGAGTCGGGCCATTGGTCATGGTGCGTACCAGTACCATCCGCCACTCCCGACCTGATCCGATCACCGGGAACCGATAGATCGCGCCAGACCCAGGGTGATTGTACACTATGTACGTACACAATGCAAGGCGGGAGCTATCTTCGTCCGTTCACGCAGGAACTAGCTGTCACTCCGCAATCGCAAACCGAGATAGGTCGTGAGCCCAACGAGCGTTTTCGCGTCTCCGATCTCGCCCGCCTGGATCAGCGACGGGATCTCATCCGGATCTACGGGAACAACCTGAATGTTCTCGTCATCTTCCAGGGACCGCTCACCCGGGCGGACATCATCTGCAACGAACAGAACCAGCTCTTCGGTGCACCAGCCCGGGCTTACGAAGAAGCGGACCAGTTCCTTTGCATCCTCGGTTCGATATCCGGTCTCTTCGGCCAATTCCCGGAGTGCAGTGTCGAGTGCTGACTCGCCGGGTTCAACGGTCCCCGCCGGTACTTCCAGCAACGCCCGCCCGACAGCCGGACGGTATTGCCGGACCAGGACGATGCGACCGTCTTCGAGTACCGGGACAATCGCGACCGCCCCGGGGTGCTCGACGATCTCCCGTTCCCGCAGGCCCACTCCCTCGATCTCGACGGTATCGACCCTGACCTTTATTAACCGGCCCTCGAAGGCGTAGTCGCTCCAGGAAAGTCGATGATCGCTCACGTGATTCTCCGATCCGGTCACTCGATCCGCAGATGCGTCTCACGATCATACGATTCACAAGACTAC
>SKKR01000236.1 GCA_007123655.1 Thermomicrobiaceae bacterium | reverse complement strand
CGCTCCAGTCCGAGTGCAGGTGGAGATCTCCCTGGATTCCGGCAAGCTCGACGAGGTTCGGAAGTTGGCCCAACCGGGCGGCTTCGCACTCGCCGGTACCCTCCCGCAATTCGGGCGGGATGACCGGCAGTCCGAATCGTTCGTACACTTCCTCTTCGCTGTGACAGGGATGCTGGTCGAAGCCGAGTTCTGCGAGATGTCGTTGACTGCCAGTCAGCTTGACCAGGGTTGACCCGAATTGATCGGGCGTGGTGCACACGATTCGAATGCGACAGAGGCCGCTGATCTCCGCTTCGATGACCGATTCCGATTGCGTCTCCACCGTCAAGCGGTCGGCGCCAACATGCGCCGCCGCCGCCGAAAGCACTGAAGGCAGATCGCCCGTTTCAGCGATGAAATCAAGGTTCCCGACGGTCTCCGCTCCGCGCCGTGCACTCCCGGCTATCTCGACACGTACGTCACACGACTCGGCAATTGCACGTGACAGTTCTTTGGCGAGGGGCAGGGCCGTCCCGATAGACAGCCGGCCCGTTCGCTGTCGAAGGAACGCGATACCCTCCAGAATACGTGTCTCCTGCTTGGCGCCGATTCCCTTCAGCGTGCTCACGAGTCCGTCATGAACTGCTTTCTCGAGATCTTCCAGGTTCGTAATCCCCAGTTCCCGGTAGAGGCGGCCTGCCGTCTTCGGACCAACGCCGGGGATAGCCAGTATCGTCAACAGTGTTGCCGGGATCTCGTCCTGGAGCGATTCGAGATCGGGCAGATAACCAAGCCGGTGAATGTCCTCCAGGTTGGCAGCGATCCCCTTGCCGATTCCTTTGACGTCCAGCAGTCTGTTCTCTTCGATGAGTGTGCTAACTGGTTCGTCCAGGTGTTTGACGGTTTCGGCTGCCCGCCGGTACGCGCTGACACGGAACCCGCTCTCCCCTTTAATATCGAGCAGGTCCCCAAACTGGGAGAGCACGTCCGCGATCTGCTGGTTCGTCATGGTCGATCACCTTCGCGGCGTTCCAGGCAACGCTGCAGCAGTTCCGCAGGCCACGTTTGAAGCACATCCGTCAACCGGTCCTCATGCACTCCAGCCCCCATCGCCACCGACCTCTGAAACGACTCTGACAGGAGATCGGATGGGGAGTGTGCGTCGCTGTCGACCACGAGTTTCGCGCCCAGGCGTTCGCCCAACGCGGCGACGTGTCCATTGGTCAGGCAATGTCCGCTCCGAGCGGAGATCTCCAGGAACACATCGTTGGACACCGCGCCACGGACCTCGTGCTCGGTGATGTGACCGGGATGACCGATGAGATCAACATAACCAGAGTCGATCGCCGCAGCGTTCGAACCGGGCTCAACCGGTTCCACCGGGGTTTCCCCGTGCAGGACCACGATCTCTGCGCCGGCGTCACGGGCGTGTTTTGCCGCCTCAGCGATCCCACCGGCGGGGACGTGTGTCAGTTCAACGCCGACGATCACCTGAATCGACCAGTATCGCTCGATCAGTTCGCGGTCACGTTTCAGTTCCTGAATGAGATGACTGACGTTCCCGCACCCCATGTGGTCGGTTAGCCCGATTGCGCTGTACCCGTTCACCAGGGCGCGTCGGGCCTGCTCAACCGGAGACAGGACCCCGTCGCTCCAGAATGTGTGAGTGTGGAAATCGATCAGCACCGGTTCCTCGATTCAGCTTGTAGATCACACAGCTCGTTCATCCGCGGTGCATCATAGCGGAACCGGCAGCGGTACGTCACTCGGCTGCATTGTTGCTTTGGGGTAGCTCGGAACTGCGTCTGATGATCGTCAGCGCATCGCTCACGCTCGTCGTCAGTAACAGGCACAGATCGCCCGCATCAAGCATGCGCAAGGCGCGATCAATGGCATCCGTTTCAGTCGGCATTGCGAAGACCAGAGGGGGCACGTCTGTATGGGCCAATCCCTCTTTAAACGTCTCCAGCGTGCGCTGGTCGCCCTGCGGCCGTTGTGTCACCACCACGTCCGCCGCACGCCCGATCAGGCGGCCGGCGTCAAGCGACTGGCTTTCGTCCAGGTGTGGGAAGCAGTCGGTGACGACGATCGTTCGATGAAACGCCGAGTCTCGGATTCCGCGGATGAGCGAACGTACGGTCCAGACGTGACGAGCTGAATCAAGCAGGATCGTTGCACCGCTGTAGTTGATAATGTTGCAGCTTCCGGGCATCAGTTCGATATCCGGCTGGAAGGACTGGACCCCGCGCGTGATTGCGTCCCGCGGGATTCCCATGTGCCACGCCAGGGCGACCGCGCACAGAAGGTTCTGTACCTGGAACGTAAGCGACCCGTCGAGCGTAAATGGCGCCGCGGATTCGCTGGTGATCACCTCTTCCATGTCGCCCTGTCCAACCAAGATATTGCCGTCATCGAACCAGACGGCGCTTCCCCCGGCTGCCAGGTGACGGCGAACACTCGGATTGTCCCGATGGAGCGCGAACAAGGTCACGGATGCCTCGGTTTCGTCCGCGGCGCTCAGGACGGCCTGATCGTCCGCGTTCAGAACCAGAAAACCATCCTGCCGCACCGCTCGCGCGACGATATGCTGCGCTTTGACGCTCTGCTCGGCTTCGGACGTAATCAGGCATTCATCGTTGTTGCCGCACAGGGTTGAAATCCCGGCAAGCGGATACGTCCGTTCCGGCAAACCAACTCCGGTAACCACCGGATCCTCGAGCTCCTGAATCGCGACATCGAGTTCACCGCCGGCGAGCGCCTGGACAACTTCCGACCAGGGACCGAGTTCGCCAACGAGGTGCTGCCCATCCTTGAACACACCTGCCGTCGTCCAGAGTCCCACCCGTTGCCCGGCGCATTCGAGCATCTCATTGAGGAGCCAGGAGACGGTCGATTTGCCCCTGGTTCCCGCAATTGCGACGATACGAAGTGACGGCAGCGGTGGAAGCGTGGGCGTGTTATCGGCGACGGTCGCGGTCTGTTCCTTCATAAGATGATTACCAGTTCGTTCAATCCGTCGAGAGTCCAGATTTCGGGCTACCGGTTCTGTTTGCTTTCTGGCGCGTACCTCTCGGTCAGTAACGCTACGAGTTGACGAAACGCCTTACCCCGGTGACTTATCTGGTTCTTCCGGTCGTCCGTCAACTCTGCCATTGTACGCGCACCAGGTTCCGGCACAAAGATCGGATCATAGCCGAATCCGTTCGCACCAGCAGATTTGTGACCGATGTGTCCCTCTACCGTACCATGAACAACGGCTTCGTCTCCCTCTGGAGATACGAACGCCACTGCGGCAATGAATCTGGCTCTCCGGCGTTCGTCCGGAACCGACGCGAGAAGTTCAAGGACGAGCCGTGTGTTTTCATCGTCAGTAGCCGGCCGCCCATGGTCGGCTGCGAACCGTGCGGAGCGCACCCCTGGTCTGCCGTCCAGCGCGTCCACGACGAGTCCGGAATCATCCGCAACTGAGGGCAACCCGCTCTGTCGCGCCGCCACCCGGGCTTTGATCAATGCGTTTTCCGCGAACGTTTCGCCTGTCTCTTCCGGTGGCTCGATGCCTGCTTCACCTGCGGTCAGGACCATGAACCCTTCCGGCAACAGTGACCGCATTTCCCGTGCCTTCTTCTCGTTATGCGACGCAAGGAGGATCGTGATCACCGTCCGCCTACATTCACCGCTGGCTCGCCGCTGCAATGCCCGGAAACAGGTTTGTCGCGTTTCGAGTGGTTTCGGAGCCAACCAGTTCGACCGAAGTATTGCGCAGTTGAGCGAGTCGTTCGGTAACCAGTCTTACCCAGGCGGGCTCGTTTCGCTTTCCCCGATGCGGGGCCGGCGCCATGTATGGCGCGTCGGTTTCGAGCACGATGGACTCAATTGGTAGTTCGCGGGCGGCTTCGTGGAGTTCGGTGCGGCTTGCAAACGTGATCGCACCGCCCAGTCCAATATGCATTCCCAGATCGAGCACTCGCCGGGCGAACTCTGTATCGCCAGTAAAACAGTGCATGACACCGGTGAGCGGTCCCCCGAACGATTCGAGCACGTCGAGTACTTCGTCTTCCGCATCGCGCTGATGGACGACGAACGGTAGCTCCAGATCGCGAGCGAGCCCCACCTGTTCCCGGAACGCCTGCCGCTGCGTCTCCAGCGGTGCGGCGTCCCAGTAGCGATCGAATCCCGTCTCTCCGATCGCGATCACCTCCGGTTTCTTCGTCGCGTTCGCGATCTGCTCGAGCATGTTCTGGTCGAACCTGCTGGCACTATTCGGATGCAGTCCGGCGGAAACACGCACGCACGGGTGAGTATCGGTGAGCGCAAGCGCGGCCTGCCATCGTTCCGGTTCGAACCCGATCACCAGCATGCTGGTGACGCCGTTCTGCCTGGCGCGCTCGATGACATCATCCCGATCATCATCGAACGCGTCCAGATCTATATGGCAGTGGGTGTCG
>SKKR01000029.1 GCA_007123655.1 Thermomicrobiaceae bacterium | reverse complement strand
CAACGTGTTCTGCTCGGCATGCACGCAAATGCACACGTCATATCCGGAGCCAGACGGAAAACGTCCGGGATCGTTGCAGCGCTCGCACCCGCCCTCGTCGCAGTTGAGCATGCCCATGGGCGTGCCGTTGTACCCGGTGGCGATGACCCGGTCCTCCAGCACCACCACGGCCCCGACCCGGCTGCCGATGCAGTTGGCGCGTTCCCGCACCGCGAGCGCGATCCCCATGTAGTAGGCGTCGCGGTCGATGCGTCCGGACCGCTCGGTGTGAATCATGTCGTTTCGCTCCTCGTCAGCGTCGGTCCAGGTCGTCCCCTTCTACACATCCTAGCAGTCGACATTCTCAGCGACGACTCAACCAGAACTGCGCTTTGAACGCCGACCCGCGTGCTACTATCGATCCGTAACCGGGACGGCACGTTTGCCGTCAGTTCGCGCCGACGAAACGGATCACGATGCCCCTCGAGATCGCGGTCATTCTCCTGACGATTGTTACCACCGTTGCGGTGTATGCGATCATTCGATCCAGACGGCGCGACACCGAAGAGTAACGAACGTTCAGCCTGATGCTTTTCAATTGTAAACACGACCGTTTCGCTTCATGAGGGGTATCCACAATTGAGTGCCGGCGCCTCACCTGTCGAACGAGACACGACAACCCCCGATCCCGCGGAAGAACGACGAATTGCGCGGCTGAGACCGTACAACCTCATCGTCGGCCTGGTACATCTCGTGCAGGCGGCGCTCATTCTGGTGCTCAGTAACGACTTCACGCTGCCGATCACCGGAACGTTCGGTGCGGGTGAGCCGGGCGCCGGATTCCTCGATCCGGAAGTGCTCTTTGATGTCCCGGTCGGCCCGCTGGTCGCCCTGTTCCTGTTTCTCGCCGCGCTGGACCATCTGCTGATGGCGACCCCCGGAATCTGGGACTGGTACACGCGGAACCTTCGTCGCGGCATCAACTACGCCCGCTGGTGGGAATACTCCGTCAGTGCGTCGCTGATGATCGTGTTGATCGCGCTCATTACGGGTGTCAGTGACGCCGGGGCAATCATCGCCATCATCGGGGCCAACATGGCGATGATCTTCTTCGGCCTGGACATGGAGATCTTCAACCGGGACCGGAACCACGTGAACTGGTCCCCGTTCCTCTTTGGATGCGTCGCCGGAATCTTTCCCTGGATCGTGATCGCGTTTCAGTTCATTGGAACGGACTCACGCCTGCCTGAAGACCAGTCCATTCCTGGCTTTGTCTACGCGATCGTGATTTCGCTCTTCATCCTGTTCAACAGTTTCGCGATCAACATGATCCTGCAGTACCGGAAGGTCGGCCCCTGGCGGAACTATCTCTTCGGGGAAGCCGCCTATATCCTGTTGAGCCTGATCGCCAAGACTGCGCTCGCCTGGCAGGTCTTCTCTGCGACGCTGATCGACTGAGGCGACCGATTCACTCAAGGCATAATGTGCCTGAACATACGATCAATTGCCTGAGGAGGTCACGCCCTTGGCCGAGCTGGCACCCGTAACTCAAGATGTCGTTCGTGAAGCGATCGAGGAACTTGAACTCGCCGGGCGACCCGTCTGTCTCCACGCCTCACTGTCCAGTCACGGACACATCGCCGGCGGGGCGAAAGAAGTCATCGATTCATTCCTGGACGCGGGCTGCACTCTGCTGGTCCCCACGTTTACCGGTTGCCAGTTCGAGGTCGATCCTCCGCCGGACCAGTTGCTGGAGCGCAACGGCTGGGACGTGATCGAGGCGGAAAAGCTCCCCGGGAGGACGGACACGGTCTACTCGCCGGATCTCAACGTTGTGGACGAGAATATGGGCGCACTTCCAGCCGCACTACTGCAACGTCCCGAGCGGCACCGCGGGAATCACCCGCTTTGCTCGTTCACCGCGATTGGTCCGAAGGCGAAAGACCTCATCGAAGAGCAGTCCTGGGACGATGTCTACGCCCCTCTTCGGGAACTGACGAAGCAGAACGGCGTTGTGCTACTGGCCGGGGTCGGCCTGAACCGGATGACGATCCTGCATCTCGCGGAGACGCTCGCCGGGCGAAGATTGTTCCGTCGCTGGGCGACCGGGGTGGACGGCGCACCGGTCGCTGTGCCGGTCGGCGGGTGTTCCGAGGGCTTTCCGAACCTGGAACGCATGCTGGGGCTGCTGGCGACTGAAACCCCCGTCGGCAACAGCACGTGGCGGTCGTTCCCATCCGCGGAAGTCGTTACCACTGCCGCGGCGATGATCCGGACGGAGCCCGGCATCACGCACTGCGGGGACCCGGAGTGTCTCAAGTGCCCGCACGCAGTCGCCGGCGGGCCGCACGTCCGGACCTGAGGCGATCGTCAGCCGTCCCACCCGAAGCTTGCGAACCACTTGCCTTCCCGGTAGTTGTCAATTGCCTGGCGGACGTACGGTACGGTGTTGGCTGGCAGATCGTGCGCCGGGAACCAGGCGAGTTCATCGCACTTCTCCGGCTCCAGGTTGCGGATGTCCCCTGCCCACCGTTCGCTGCACAGGAAGAAGTCGATCCATTCCCCGTCCGGCACTCTGCGGTGCATGACGCCGACAACCTCGATCGATTCCTCCTCGATGTCGATACCAGCTTCTTCACGGGCTTCTCTGATGGCCGCACCGGTAACCAGTTCGTCACCCTCAAGATGGCCGGCGATAACGCTGAACTGACCATCAGCGAACCCGGTGTTCCTTCGTTTGAGCAGGAGGATCCGGTCATCGGAAAGCAGAAAGAGGTGCACCGCGCTCGCGAAGCGAAACCGCGAACCTGACACCGGCGCGCCCTAACTCTCCGCGGTGTCGCTGTTCAGATACTCGAGCACTTCCAGGAACTTCGGCCGGCTGATCAGCCCGCTCTCGTGGTAGTAGGTCAGCATCGTGCGCAGGCGCAGAATGGGCATCACGTTGTAGCCGTGCTCGGCCAGATGCTCCACGCCGCCCTGCTCCCGGTCGACCAGGACGATCGCGTCCCTCACCTCCAGCCCGGCAGCTTCGAGCGCCCGAGCAGTATGCAGAATGCTCGTCCCGCCGGTCATCAGGTCATCGATGATCAGCACCGTCTGACCCGTTATCACCCGACCTTCGATCACGGGGTCGTCTTCGTTTGCCCGAACGTAGATCAGGGGCGTGTCACTGATGACCGAATACGCCGTGGCGAGATGCAATCCGCCCATCGGAACCCCAGCAACGGCGCCAAAATGCGCCAGTCGCGGTCGCCGGCGCTGTTGATCCGCCTGTATCTCGTAGTGAACCAGCCTGGCAAACTGCCGCATAACCGTCGGGTGACTGATGACCACCCGCGGGTTCAGGTAGATGGGGGAACTGCCGGCCGTCGGGCCGAGATTGAACTCGCCAAACTCCACCCCACCGAGGTCGAAGAGTGCCTGCGCAAGATCGAGGTTGGACTCCGCGCCGAAGAGCATATCGATTTCGTGCCTGTCGCTACTCGCAGCCCGCGGTGGCCTGCGCAATCCCTTCCTTCGTGCGAAACACGATACCATACGTCTGTCGGGGTCGCGACCCCGGTCGCCAGGTGCCCGCGGCTAACCATGAGCCGGCTGGAATCGAGGATGCCGCCGTTGAACTACCGGGACGCGATCGCGTACATCATCCAGCGAGAAGGATACGACCGTGGATTCGTTGCCAATCCATTCGATTCGGAGTCCATCGGGTTACGCAGAACCGAAGCGCTGCTCGAGATGCTCGATTTCCCGGACCGACGGTATCCAACGATTCATGTTGCCGGAAGCAAAGGGAAAGGGTCGACCTCCGCCGCGCTCGATTCCATCCTCCGCGCGTCCGGATACCGGGTCGGCCTGTATACCACCCCTCATCTGCACACTTTCCGGGAGCGCATCCAGATTAAAGGCGAACAAATCAGTGAGGCCGAGTTCGGCCGGCTCACCGGCGAGATCATCCCGCTCAATGAGCGGCTCGCGAGGGAGCATCCCGACTGGGGAGAAGCCACCGCCTTTGAAGCGTCTACGGTGCTCGCATTTCTGGCGTTCGCCCGGGCAGGGGTCAATGCCGCGATCATCGAGGTCGGTCTGGGCGGCAGGTTGGACGCCACGAACGTCATTACGCCGGTCGTCAGCGTGATCACGTCGATCAGCCTGGACCACGTGAGCATTCTGGGTGACACGCTGGGAGAAATTGCCGTGGAAAAGGCAGGCATCATCAAACCTGACCGCCCGGTGATCTCCGCGGATCAGACTCCGGAGGCAGCGACAACCTTGCAGCGAATCGCCGACGAACGCGGCAGCCGGCTCCTGCTCGGAGGTCGGGACTGGCATGCCTCTGGCACGACGAGGGATTTCGACGTGACCGGCCCATCCGGGACGATCGATCACCTCTCGTTCGGACTCGCCGGACAACATCAGATCGAAAACGCCGGTCTCGCCGTCACCGT
>SKKR01000046.1 GCA_007123655.1 Thermomicrobiaceae bacterium | reverse complement strand
GCAGCCTGTGTTCGCGACTCCGTTCCGATCTTGGTGAAGATATTCGTGAGGTGACGGGCGACTGTCTTTTCCGAGATGAACAGCTCATCGGATATATCACGGTTTGTCTTGCCGATCGCCACGAGCCTGAGGACCTCGATCTCGCGCCGGCTCAGTCCGCCCGGTCGCGTCTCTTCCCGCCGCGCCGGTGGTTCTCCCGGCCAGACGCCTGCCTCCGCGGCGAGGTGATAGATCTCCTGATTCAGACTGCGCTGGTCAAGGAACGATGCCCGGAGCGCGTCGTCTTCGATCTGAGTCGCGGCCCGATGTAGTACGTCCGCCGCGGCCGCCAGCGGGTCCATCGCCTCTAAGGACTTTCCGATGTCGATCAACGCACGTGCCTGGCGATAGGGGACTTCAAGTCTCAGGCGACAGAGCCCGATGTCTCGCTCTGTGAGCCGCGCGGCGGCAGCTCCCGCTTCGATCACAGCCGCGTCGAACTCGCACCGGCCACGATGAACGATTGCCCGCGCCAGGCGCGCTTCGACTCCCCACGGAACCGAACCAGGAAGACCGTCGGTCCCGGCGATGATCTGGTCCGCGAGCTCGAGCGCTTCACCTTGTTCGTCGCTTGATTCTGACGTTGCCAGCTCTCTGGCCAGGCGAGTCATTGCTTCGAGTTCTGCCGTTCGCTGCTGGCCGTCGCGGGTGTTCTCCAGCGCTTCGCGTAGCAGGGTCAGCCCGCGTGCTCGCTGTCCGTTTTCGATTGCCGCAGCACCCAGCCACTGCTGCGCTCTCGGTCGTGACAGGTGCGCGACTCCACTTTCCAGGATCGCCATGGCTCGTTCGGCGTAGTCGATCGCGTTGGCCGGGCGCCCCAGCATGAGTTCGGTCTGGCTCAACCCGCCGAGTGCATAGAACGCAATTCGGCGGTCCCCCGCGGCGTCCGCCCAGTTGAGCGCGTCTATCCCACACCGCAGTGCTCGCTCCGGGATCCCGAACTCCCGGCAATGCACGTGGATCGCCAGCGCCGTCCGCGCCTCGTTGCGGGCGCGGTCACTCTGCCGAACGAGCCGATGCTCCTGGCTGCGGAGCCGGCGAATTTCCTCCAGAAAGCCGACAAACGAAGTGCCCTGGGCAGAATCGATGCCCGAGGATCTGTCCTGTATGACTCGGCGATACGCCAGCGCGATCAGCGCCGTGACTTCCCCGCGGTCGTCCTTCAGCTCACGGAACGATTCAAGCGCGCGCGAGAGCAGTTCGCGGGATTCGGCTCGTCCGGCACGATCATCGCTCGCGGCGAGTTCCCAGGTGATGATCCCCAGTTCCTGCTGGAGTGACGGCCGGATGGGATCGTCTTCCGGCGTGGCCGCGAGCGCTTTTCGGTAGGCCTGTTCGGCGTCTTGCAACATCTCATGCGGGCGATGCAGCTGTGAGGGATCTCCCATCAGACGCATCGCCGCCGATTCTCCCAGCCGCATATAGGCGTGGCGCGTTCTGGCCGAGTTGCCATCGGCCTGCCGTAACAGATCATCAACCAGCCGCCTGGACGTTTCGATGTCCCCGTCAAGAATCGATAGTCTGATGAGCCGGTCCGTAGCACTGAACCGCTGGTCGTGATCGTCTTCATCGTTTGCAATACGCACCCAACGCTCCAGATCACGGCGCTGGGCGGCTCGATCTTCAAGTTGATCCAGTGCTGCCTCGCGCCTGGCGAGCAACCGCATTTCCCGGCGGGCGGTGTCCGCGTTGCCGGCCTGCCGAGTTCCGGGACGCAGCGTGTGGATCTCGAGCGCGGCGGTGAAGTGTTGCACCGCCTGTCGGTTGGCACCGAGGCATGTCGCATCGTCGCCGGCGAGTTCGGAATAGCGGGATGCGCGGTCAATATCCTCTCCAGCGCTGAAGTGATAGGCCAGGGATGCGTGAAACCCGGGATCACGTGCATCGCCGGTCGCTTCCAGCCACTCCGCGTACGACTGATGGAGCAACCTGAGTCGAATGGCGTTGAGTTCCCCGTACAGTACGGATCGAATCTGATCGTGCGCAAACGCGTAACGAGGGTCAGGGATTATCGTGCGCCGCGGGGAATGCTCCACAATGAGACTTCGCTGCAGTGCTTCGGACAGATGATCCGCTACCTCGACGTTGGTTGCGCCGCCAGTCGCATCCGCGACGGCCGCGACGGCGTTCAGGGAGAACTCGTTTCCGATGACCGCAGCGATCGCGAGCGACTCCTGAGCCGCCTGGCTCAGCTGGCGAACGCGGTGTCCAACCACGGCCCGAACGCTCTGCGGGATGTCGATTTCCGCGTCACTGTCGAGTCGCCAGGAGCGAGCGTCACGTTCGAGCGCATTCATTTCGTTGAGATGCAGGACGAGTTCCTCAATAAAGAACGGTACGCCTTCCGCCTCCTGTTGAATTGCCTGGGCCAGACGCCGATCGACAGAGTGCCCCGGGCTGTCAAGAACGTTCCCGATGAGCTGGCGAGCACCGTGTTCGTCCAGGCGTCCCAGGGGAATCCGGTGTGCGTTCCCGTCGCGAAACGCCTCCCGGATGAGTTGATGCAAACCGTGGGTGGTGCCCAGTTCGGTGTCACGGTAGCTGAGCAAGATCAGAACAGGGTATGACGTCGATACGCGGAACAACTGGCGCAAAAGGTTAATGTCCGGCTCCCCGGCCCAGTGCGTGTCCTCCAGCACGAGGGTGACAGGTCGACCGGATGCCAGATCCTGAATGGCGAGGATCAGTGAATCGACTCTGCGGCTGGTTGCGTCTTGGTCCGCCGGCGTAGCCGGCTGAGGGGCGTGGGAGACGAGCTCCTGAAGTCCCTGGCGTGTCCGGGCGGAGTCCCATCCCGGCGGTTCACTCCTGGCCGCTATCCGAATGGCGGTGGTAATCGCGGCAAAGGGTACCGTCGCGTCTTCGTAGTATGACGCCTGAAGAATCGTGGAGTCAGCGGCAACCCCCGTCAGAAACTCCCGGAGAAGGCGTGTCTTGCCGATTCCGGGCTCTCCACTGACCAGGACGAGTTCACAGTGCCCGGTTGAAACGCGCTCATAGGCTTCGGCCAGGCGCGCCAGCTCGCGTTCCCTGCCGACGAGCGTCGATGACCGGTGTGCTGAATGCTCTGACGATGACGGTGACATGCGTCCGCATCCGCTCCTGTCAGTCAACCGGGATAGACCCGGTTTCCGTCCTCATCTTCGAGAATGATCGCCTCGGTCGGACACGACTCGGCTGACAGGAGCAACGTCTCCTCATCGACCGACTCCGGATCGAGCAGAACGGCCCGCTCAGCTTCGTCAAGTCGATACACGGTTGGCGCGCTGGCAATACAGTTGGCGGAGCCGATGCATTTCTCCCGGTCGATACGAACACGCACGTCGGTCGCCCTCCTGGCAATCTAAGATCCTGCCGCCGGCACGGTTGCGAGCCTCCATACTTTGGGTAGACGGACGCCGGTATCGTGCCAGTCGTCGCCGTCGTCTTCGGACAGGTAAAGTCTACTCTCTCCGTCTGCGTCTCCCGCATAAAATAGGATGGCCCGATCCTCCGGGTGCAGTCTGATCGGGTCGGCAGGCTTACTTGATGGCAGTCCATCTCCGGCTGCATCCCAGCTTTCCCCGCCATCAGCGGATCGGTATACCGGGCAGCGCTGACTGTCCACATAAACGAACATCCGCCGCGGGTCGTCTGGATCAATGACAATACCATGAATGTAGCGCCCGCGAAGATCGTTGACCTGAGACCAGCTATCACCCCCGTCCGTACTGAGAAACAATCCGTTTCCCGCTCCGGCCCAGATCCGGTCAGGATCATCCGGCGAGATCACTACCCGGTGCATATCTGCCCCCGGCATGACATCGTTCCAGGAGTCGCCACCGTCCCGGGACACCAGCAGTCCGCCATGCTCGACTCCCACGATAATGCGGCGTGGTCGTTCCGGCGTGATTGCGATTCCGTGCAGATGGCCGGCGTGATACGGCGCATGAAAGAACGTCCAGTTCGGGCGGCTGGATACATGGTCGATTCCGGATAACGCTCGCCAGGTGTGTCCGCCGTCGAGCGACTCATACAGCATAGGTGGTTCGGTCCCGGCGAGCACGCGTGACGGGTTCGACGGATCGAGGACGACGTCCCAGACCCAGCGGTCTTCGAACCCGAGCGCTTGGAACGTCCGGCCTCCATCCAGCGTCAGCTGAAGGCCGCTGCCGCGTAACCCCGCCGCAACGTACATGCGGCCGGGCGCATCCGGGTCGACCGCGATCCCGCGTACCGCGTTTCCGTGAACGCCGGACGCCGTCACGGAGCCCCGGCCGAACTCGTTTATGCTCAGGACCCGGACGCCATCCGCCGTTCCGGCGACCAGCGTGCACGGACGCATTGCGAACTCCTTTCCGCGTGCGATTCAGGCGACCTCGGCTTGCCGATCAGGCGGGTGACGGTTC
>SKKR01000591.1 GCA_007123655.1 Thermomicrobiaceae bacterium | reverse complement strand
GCGGAGCGGCGCAAGCAGAAGCTCGATCAGCGCCAGCGACAGCGGCGAAGCGAAGAGCAGTTGCTCGCCCCGGATGCCGAAGCTGAAGCGGAAGCGGAACCCGAATCGGAAAGCTAATCGCTTCCTGCACCAGCTCAGGAGCAGGATTCGACACGTTGGTTACGCGGCGGCGCTATGCCGTCGCGTTAGCCTTAAGGTCCAGGTTTTCGAGGCTGGCGCATTTTCGGGAATCCACGTCCCGGTCGGATGCGTTAACATTAGATAGTGGGAGCGACTGGTAGCCGGAGCATCGCACGCCCAGCCGAGTCTGGAACAAGCGTCCGGATGCTTCGCATGAACAGGAGCGGCAATCCAATGTCCGGACAAATGTCCGTTTACCCGCGGCCTGACGAAGTGACTGAGGAGGAGCTTCGGAAGGCGGGTTTCACCCAGCCCGAAATCGAACAGCTCAAGAGCATGCGCGAAATGTACCCGTACATTGAGTATGTCGATTCACGGAAAGAGTGGCATCATCTTCGGTTTGTGAAATGGCTCTATCAAGAGGGTCAGATCACCCGGTGAGCCCTGGAGACTGACGGCCGTGGCGGGGATCATCCCCGCCGTTTCTTTTTATCGATAGAGGTTGAAAAACCGCATCTGGATGTGATTTCTGTCACCTTGCAGAGGCCCTGTCGGGTGATATACTCGCCAGCAGTCATGCCGTGCGCCGCGCGGACGTGAATCAGGGCGAACGCGTGTCACTTACGCCCCAGCGCAGGAAGGAATTCGACATCCATGACGTACGTAATTGCACAGCCGTGCATCGGGACGAAGGATGCTTCATGTGTCGAGGTCTGCCCCGTCGATTGTATCCACTCTGACGATGACGCCGAGATGTATTTCATCGATCCGAACGAGTGCATCGACTGCGGCGTTTGCGCTGAGGTCTGCCCGGTCGAGGCAATCTTCTTCGAAGACGACCTGCCCGAGCAGTGGTCCGAGTATTTGAAGATCAACGCCGACTATTTCGAAGAGAAGTAGCGAGCGAATTCAGCGTCTAATACCGGCGCCGGCATCGCCGGCGCCGTCGGTCTAACCGGAATCCGACGAGAGAAGGTCAGACGGTGATGTCCTACGCCGGTACGGTCCGTGCCCCTGACTTCCCACAAGATCTGGAATGGTTCAACACCAGACGCCCGCTCGGCCTCGAGGATCTGCGAGGCAAGCTGGTCATCCTCGATTTCTGGACGTTCTGCTGAATCAACTGCCTGCACATGCTTCCCCAGTTGGCGAAGCTCGAAGCGCACTTCCCCGAAGAACTCGTCATCATCGGCGTCCACTCCGCCAAGTTCCCCGGGGAGCGTCCCGGCGGCACTCTGCGAAGCGCGGTGCAGCGCAATCGTATCCAGCATCCTGTGGTGAACGATCGCGATTTCCAGATCTGGCAGGAGTACGGCGTGCGTGCCTGGCCAACGCTCATGTTCCTGGATCCATCCGGGATGGTTATCGGGAAACACGAGGGTGAAGCGCCGGCTGACGCGCTGATCCAGGCGGTTCGCGAACTTTTGGAGCGATATGACAGCTACGGGATGATCGATCGCGCGCCAGTGGAGGTGCTCAAGGAAGAAGCCTGTCCCGGCCACGAACTCGCCTTCCCCGGCAAGGTGGCCGTCGACGAAACCCTGGGCCGTCTGATCGTTTCGGACACCGGACATGATCGGGTGCTGATTGCCTCGCTTGACGGCCCGGTTTCCGACGTCATCGGTTCCGGCGAAGCCGGCTTCGCGGACGGAGACTTCGCGCACGCGCGGCTGCGTGAGCCGCAGGGGATCGCGGTGCACGGGGACCAGGTATTCATTGCGGATACGGGGAATGGTTCAGTCCGCGTGGCCGATCTCGCTTCGGGTGAACTCCGGACGGTCGCTGGAACCGGCGAGCAGGGCCTCGGCATGCCCAAAGCGGGTCCCGCGCTCGAGGTTGCGATGCGCTCTCCCTGGGACCTGGCCCTACACGATGGAGACCTCCTCATTGCGATGGCCGGAACGCACCAGATCTGGCGCCTGGATCTCGAATCGGGGTGGGCCGAACCCTTCGCCGGGGACGGCGTTGAGGCAATGCGGGACGGCGAGCGGATGCGCGCCTGGCTGGCGCAACCGAGCGGACTGGCGATCAGCGGCGACCGATTGTACTTCGCCGATAGCGAGACGAGCGCGATCCGGTACGTCGAACTCTCGCCAGGTGATCAGGTGCAAACGCTGGTCGGGACGGGCTTGTTCGATTTTGGCGACGTCGATGGAATCGGCGACGAGGTGCGCCTTCAGCATCCGATTGGTATAAACGCCCGGGACGGGGCCGTCTACGTTGCGGACAGCTACAACCACAAGATCAAGCGGCTCTATCCCGACGAGCGACGCGTGGAGAGCTGGCTCGGCAGTGGCGAACCCGGCATCCGGGATGGTTCTGGCGCTGACGTGAAGTTCGACGAGCCCGGCGGCCTCGCGATTGCCGGCGATCGTCTCTACATCGCGGATACGAACAATCACGCGGTTCGGGTTGCGGACCTGTGCACTGGTCAGGTCGTCACGCTGGGACTGTCCGTCGGTAGCTAGTCACAAGGTCGGTTCTCACCGCCATCGACGGGCCGCGCAGGGGCCGATTCCTCGGCAGGCTCAGAACGGGCTCTCCCTGTCGGCCGGTGGAACTCGCGGATCAACGCGGTCGCACAGGGTCATTCGACCCTGCGTTCAAATCGAATTCACGTCATCAGAGAAAGGTCTAGCGAATCGACCAGCGTGTGATGCAAGTCGGTTCTTGAGAGTACCGCGGGCTAAAGGCAAACGCGGTCATCGATAGGTTCCTTGTCAAACGACCCGCCGCCAGCGAACGGGTCCGGTACTTCGTATTCCCCCGGATCGTCGGCATTATACATAACCGCATCAAGTTCGATCTCCACAACCACGGTATGCAGATCAGGAACGTCCAAAATGTAATAGAAGAACGTGCCGTTCAGGTAGACGGTAGTACACCCGACTGGGCCACAAACCTCTTGTTCGTCGTAAACAGGGAATTCTCCGAATGCATCTTGTGCGCCGTCATCCCCCTCGAGATCAAAAATCTCGGTGTGCTCAAAGCCCAACGGCTCGTCTGAGTCCGCGAAGCTCACCTGGTAAGAGAAGGAAAACACGCCGAATTCATCGTCGTAACACCGATGAACTGACATGTGAACGTGATCGTCAAAGTGGCGTGCCAGGACATCGACCTCCCACCCGGCGAATTGCTCATCGAACGGTCTGGTTTCGTCCGGCGGAAGTGGTGCTAGCGGGAGCGCGTCGTCCATCGTTGAAATCCCGATCCGGCTGAACCGATCGGTAAAACCACGGACGATCGACGTTTCAAGGTTATGAGAGACGTCATCCAGGGGTTCCCAGGAGTCTCCAGTGAAACGGTACAGAACGACGTCTTCCAATGACGTCTCCGATGGCAACTCGCGCTGATCGATCGTGACCAGGACTTCGATCGATTGCTGGAAGGTCGTATTGCCAGGACCAACGTCGTAGATCGCGAGAACGCTGTCGTCGTCAGACTGGGTCGAGAGGTCTCGCTGCGCGCTGAATTCCGTCTGTGTATCCAGCGCACCAGCAGGAACGTTCAACGCAAACGTGCCGCCGTCCGCTTGCAGACTCCCGCCCGCTGGTCCCAACACCTCGCTGTACGCCGGCGCGGCCGGTTCCAGCCCAAGTTGCTCATAGCGCCATTCGTAGTAGTGCTGGCCGATGTTGCCCGCCTCGACGCGCCAGCCTGGATCGTTCTCCGGCGTGTAGGTCAGGCAGCGGCGCTCGAAGCACTGGACCAGGACGTCTCGCTCGACGCCGCCGACCGGCACATGTACCCAGTAAGGCCCGGTGACAGGCAGCCCAACGGCGAAGAACGGATTCTCAAACAGCAGGTCCTCGAACGTCTCCCCGTGTTCGTAGACGGTTCCGGAGCTGTTCATGAACTCCCAGAAGACGGAGGCGACCGTGTGCCCGGTTTGTTCGACCGCATGCTCCGGAACAACATTGTGGATTGCCATCGCCTCATCGTTGCCGACCGTGCCGCTGGAATCGAGCGTCGCGGTAATCGGTTCAGACGGATCGTGGGCGCTCGCCCCCATCAGCTCGCCGAACATGGCATAGGTCGGCGCGCTCGAATCGGGATCTCCGGCGATCTGGACGGCCGCCGGCTGGTGGGATACAAACTCGTCATCACCGAGTTGCATTTCCCCGGTCATGAGTTCGGTCGCGAGCAGTCCATTGGTAACGTACCAGAGATCATCTGGGTCGGCGTCGGGATGGGTGATTTCCATGCGGGACTTGTCGAAATACTGGACCTTCCGCTCACCACCGGGGGAGTCGGCATACGGTTCAACCAGCAGTCCCGAATACGCGGAGGGTCCCCACATCCACGTGCG
>SKKR01000060.1 GCA_007123655.1 Thermomicrobiaceae bacterium | reverse complement strand
TGTCTGGCCGTTCCACGGTTCGCTCCCACTCCCGTGCATTGCGGGTCGGATTACATGGTGCCGCGGGAACAAAAACAGCGGCGTAGCGGGGAAACACGAGGCGTTGCAATATGGTTACAGTATTGGCGTGATGCTGTGGGAAATGTTCGCGGCACGGGCACTCGATGGTTGTGCCGGGCGCCTCAGCTGACTCGCTCATCGGGAAAGGAGACGACGATGGCAGGAAGACAGTTCGTCAGCACCGGAACCGTCTGGGAGAAACGAGCGGGTTACTCCCGCGCCGTGCGGGTCGGCGACCAGATCTTCGTTTCCGGCACCACCGCCACTGACCCGCAAGGCAACGTGGTTGGTCCGAGCGATCCGGCGGCTCAGGCTCGCTACATTATGGAGCTGATCGCCGGAGCGCTCGCGGAAGTGGAGTCAGGAATCCCGGATGTGGTCCGTTGGCGGTGCTATCTCGTCAACGCCGACCACTGGATGCAGGTGGCGGACGTCATGGGCGAGCATTTCCGGGATGTGCGTCCGGCGAGCACGCTCTATGAAGTCAGCCGGCTCGTTGGCGACGAGTACCTGGTCGAGATCGAGGTGGACGCGATCGCCGGAAGCGGCAGTTGATCAGCCGTCCACGATTTTCCAGTAGGAATTCTTCATCGTCACCTTGCCGTTTTGGAAGGTGAAATGGTCACAGCCGTAAACGTCGACGCGTTCGCCTGATGGTGTCGTTCCGGTGAGACGCCACTCCGAGACACCGAAGTCGTTGAACGCCCAGTGGCGGTCCTCGCCGTAGTGAACATCCGGCAAGCCTTCGAACCGGCTTGCGAGGCCATTGCGGACCTGTTCCTTCCCTTCGAACCGCTGGCCGTAGGATTCCGGACCGCGAGGCGTCAGGAGCACGCAGTCGTCGGCGAAGTAACCCATGATGGTGTCGAGATCGTGCTGATTGAACGCATCAAGAATGTCCCGGAGTAGGTCCACCGTCACCGAATTGGACTGAGACATGCGCGAGCTCCCTAGCTGGCTGGCTGGCGTGCATGACAGAAGGCCGGAGCGAGATCGGACTCTCGTTACCTGCCGGCAGAATAGCAGACTGAAACTTGCAAGCGAATATCGGCACCTCGCGTCGAGACTTCCCCCGGGATCCATTCTGCCGTGTGATGGTTGGTCCGACTCGTTGTCTCGCAGTCGCTTACGGTCTTCTTCCACGGACGCCTCTCACATAGCTCCTTCATCACGGTATGACTTCGCAAGCCGCAATCCAGAGGGCTCGCCCGATGACTGATGATGGGCGTATCATGCCGTCGGGACGAGAACACCGTTCCAGGGAAGGGGACATATGTGCGATTCAGCATTCGCCTGAACAACGACTGGCCGGCGACCTCGTACCGGTCCCTTGCGAGCATTGCCGAAGAGGTCGGATTCGATCAGTTCTGGGTGAGCCACGACCTGTTCTATCGCAACTCCCCGGTGATTCTGGCAGACGTCATCAACGCGACGCAGCGGATCGAGGTGGGAACCTGCATCGTCAATCCGTACACAGTGCATCCGTCCGAGATCGCCATGATGGCGGCCACGCTGGATGAACTCAGCGGGGGGCGCTTCAATCTGGGAATCGGCGCTGGAGCCGGTGAGTTTCTCAAGTGGATCAACCTGCCGCAGGAACGACCCCTGCAGACCACCCGTGACGCGATTCGGCAGGTCAACGCGATCCTGAGCGGGACGGCTGTGGACGAATGGCAGCCGGAGGCGTACCTGCGATTCGAGCCGAAGCGGCGGGTGCCGGTGTACCTCGCGGCGTTCAGTCCGAACATGTTGCGACTGATCGGCGAGGTCGCCGACGGTGCTTTGCCCCTCCTGTTCCCGCCTGAACACTACGACACGGTCTATCCCCTGGTCGCGGAGGGAGCGGCAAAGTCGGGGAGGTCAATGGACGAAATCGACTTCGCGGCCTGCGTGTGGTGTTCCGTAAGTCATGAGCGGGAAGCCGCCGAGAACGTTCTGAAAGACAAGATCGCCTATTACGGCCACGCATTGAGCCCACTCATATGGGATCGGCTTGGTGTAGGACAGGAGGACTTCCGGCCGATCGAGCGGGCGCTGATGACGGAGCGGGATCCCGCGAAGGCCCGCGCGATGGTCGATGAGCGAATGCTTCGAATCGGGATAGCGGGAGACCCGGAAGAGGTTATCGAGCGGCTGGAAGGGCTAGTCGAACGTGGTGTGAAACATCTCAGCTTCGGCCCGCCGCTCGGTCCAAACCCCAAGGAAGCGATTCGAACGCTCGGACGGGAAGTGCTCCCGAAGTTTGCGTGAGTGTCTGTTTCGGGCGGTCTTCCGCCGCACTATGGCTGGTCACCGGAGTTGCCGGACTATAGCATTGATGCTATAGTCATGGCGTGTCTGACTGGCAGATCACATTCTACGTGACCGAGTCAGGGCGCTGTCCGGTGGAGGAGTTCTTTGACGACCTACCGGAGGCCGAGATGGTGCGTATGGATCGCAAAGTGCGCTTGCTGGCAGCACTCGGAACCTCCATCGGTCCGCCCCATGTTGACCACCTGCGAGGGAAGATCTGGGAGCTTCGGGTGCCTGGCAGGCTCCAGCATCGCCTCCTGTACGTCGCCGTTGAAGAACGATCGATCCTCCTGCTGCATGGTTTCACGAAGAAGGCACGGAAAACACCGAAGCGAGAGATCGAGATTGCCGAATCACGTTTCAATGACTATCTGGAAAGGCACCTTTCATCATGAGGTATGAGGATTACATCCGAAAGCGTGAGCAGCGAAGTCCAACGTTTCGCGCCCGCCGCGAGGCGAATGAGCCAGTATTCGAGTTCCAGCTTGCGCTCGTCCGAGCAAGGATCGAAGCCGGGCTCACGCAGAAGCAACTTGCTGCTCGAATAGGTAAGCCGCAGTCCGCGATCGCACGCTGGGAGAATGGAACCAACATTCCGAAACTGGAGACGCTCCAGCAGTTGGCTGAGGTGTTGGGGATTACGTTCCGCGTAAGTGAGAGCGGCATTACCGTTGAGAGTTCCGCTGATCGAGTACCGGCCTGACTGCGCGTTGACGTCACTGAGATTCGCCTCCGGATTTTCCCGCTTGGACCCCTCCCACCTCAACACCTTCTGGTGGTTCGTCTGCGAGCGTCAGCGGATCTGGCACCGGCGGGTCGCGCTGGATAGACCTTCGCCATGGACTGACGACCGGATCCTGAAATCCGAACGATTCACCAACGTTTACCGGGAACTCGACCCTGGAACGCAGTATGTAATCAACGAGATCCTGGAACGGGACGAATCACCGCAAGACCGGATCTTCAATGTGATGCTCTATCGCCTCGTCGGTCGCAAGGAGACGCATCAGGCGATCGGCTTTCAGCGAGTAGACTCGTTCGATGCCAGTACGATGCGACACGCGATGCGGGCGATCCGGGATTCCGGCGGCTCACCGTTCACCGCGGCGTATATGGTCAGCGGCTACACGGGGATGGGAAGCCGGGACAAGATCGAGAACGTCGCCCGGCTATTCGAGTTGATTGCAAGTGATTTTGAATCAATCTATCAACAGATTCAGCGCGCCACGACGGCCGAGCAGGTCTTTCACGTCCTCAGGAGTGTGTCCGGCTTTGGCGATTTCCTGGCATATCAGGTGCTGGTCGACCTCACGTATCCGCTCGTTCGGGAGGCCGGACAACCGCTCCTGCCGTTTTCCCAGGACGACTGGGCCAGAGCCGGTCCGGGCGCCAGAAGAGGGATCGCACTGATCCGCGGAGATTCGACGTGCTCCGACCTGGAGACCATGCGCTGGCTGCGTGATGCCCAGACGGTCGAATTCGACCGACTCGGCCTCGACTTTCCCTGGTTGCGCGATGACCGGGGGTCGCCCGTCCGGTTGACCCTGGCAAACATCCAGAACTGCCTGTGCGAGTACCACAAGTACGTCAAGATCCGAGACGGCACCGGGCGAGGACGTCGTCGTTTCCGGCGAGGATCGGGCTGATCGGCCCGACATCCCGGATCAGCCTACCGGCTAGTCATCCAGCTGAAAGATCTTGTAGGACTCCGCCAACTCTATCTTTTCCGCACCAGGATAGAAGGAGAACCGGGCATGCGCCGCGGTATCCCGTCCCCAGGAGCGAAGCATGTCGCTCGGGTCCCAGTCGCCCACCTGGCTGACGTGCGCCTTCAGCGCGGCGACTTTCTTCTCGAAAACGGTAGTGGTGTCGATGAACACGTCCGCGTCCTGAGGCGCGCTGAGGAAGACGTACTTCACCTTGTGCGGCTCGTACCCTTCTTCCAGAAGCTGCGGGAACGTCAAGTGGTCCCTGGCGGACGGAAAGATCGCCGCCAGTGCGGCCTCACCCATGGCGATGTGATCGGGGTGCTGGATGTACCAGCGCCCGACGAACCGGTGGGTCGGGTCCTGACAGATGACCGCCT
>SKKR01000329.1 GCA_007123655.1 Thermomicrobiaceae bacterium | reverse complement strand
GATTCGTGGCCATGCCCCAGAGCGCGTATGCCACGACGGCCACCGCCACGATCTTCAACCCGTCCAGCCAGCCCTGATCAGCGATGTCGCCCCACTGCGCGACGCCGAACGCGAACAGGATCAGGGCAATGGCAGACGGAAGCGTGAAGCCGAGCCAGGCTCCGAACGCGCCGCGGATTCCCGCCCTGGTCAGGCCGATGGCAATCCCGACCTGGCTACTGGCCGGCCCCGGAAGAAACTGACACAGTGCAACTATGTCCGCGTACGTCTGCTCATCGATCCATTTGCGTCGCTCGACGAACTCGTCGCGAAAGTAACCAAGGTGCGCAACCGGCCCACCGAACGACGTGAAACCGAGCCTGGTGAAAATGCGGAGCACCTCCAGCGCGGAGCCACCCGGTTGATCGTCTCCGTCATTGGTCATGCGGTGATCTATTTCTGATCGATCCAATACCGGCCACCTGTCTCCTGCCGCAGGTCTGCGAAGGGCGCATACACAATCCCTGCAATCGCTTCTCTGGTCAACCCCCGAGGCAGACCGATCTCCGCGGCGTCGACGGTGTCGGAATGCGGTACTATACGTCGCTGGGACGAACTGCCGTCTGAGTCAGAATGAGAAACGCGGGCCAGATGCAATCTCTTGAGACACCGAAGCGGATTCTGATCGTTGGCGCCCATCCGGACGATCCGGACGCCCACTGTGGCGGCTCCGTGGCAGCCTGGACCGATGCCGGCGCGGAGATCTGGTACGTCGTCGTGACATCGGGAGACAAAGGGGTACCGGACAACGAGACGGACGTCAGCGCGTTTACCGAGATCCGTGAACAGGAGCAACTCAACTCGGCGGAGTACCTGGGCGCGAAGGGCGTTACGTTTCTGCGATACACGGATGGGGAAGTGTTCGATTCGCTGGAGCTTCGCGAGAGAATCACCCTGGAGATTCGCCGTTTCAAGCCGGACCTGATTGTCAGTCACGATCCGCTGACACGACAGTATCGCCAGCATCCGGACCATCGCGCGGTCGGGTTTGCGGTCCTGCATTCCGCGTTTCCCAGCAGCCGGCTGGCGACGTTCTTTCCGCACCATGCCCGTGACGGATTCGAGCCGCACGTGACGGAAGCGATGTTGCTGTTCGGTTCGGACAGCCCCGATGTGTTCATCGATATCGAGATGACCATGGAACGGAAACTTGAAGCACTGGAGATGCACGTCAGCCAGGAGAATGCGTTTCCGGGCGGCGTCCGGTCGCGCATGCGCCAGCGGGCGGAGGAAGCCGGTCAGCAGTCCGGTGAGTACTCCCTGGCGGAGTCATTTCACTTCGTCCAGCTGTAGCGCGTTAGTTACCGGCACTTCCGGCGGAGCCGGCAAGCCGGGACGATACAGCGCACCGTCTCGGCCGCCAGGTTTCAGATGATGGGTTGCGTTCGCCGATTAGCTCAAGACAAGCTGCGCGTTGATCGAAATCGAGATCTCGTCCCCGACCAGTACCCCGCCTGTCTCCAGCGCCTGATTCCAGGTCAGACCGAAGTCGGAACGATTCACCTTCGTCTCCGCACTCGCGCCGATTCGAGTCCCTCCGAACGGGTCCGGAACCGGTTCGGAGAACTTCGCATTGAGCGTGACCGGCCGAGTCTCACCCTTGATCGTCAGCTCTCCGTGGACGTTGTAGCCGCCTGAACCAACCGGCTCGACGGACGTGCTGGCGAATCGGATGACGGGATACTGCTCGACGTCGAAGAAATCCTCCGACCGCAGATGTCCGTCTCGATCTTCATCGCGGGTGTCAATACTGGCCGCGTCGATTTCGACCTCGATCGAGCCATGCTCGAGGTTATCCGGATCGAACGACGCGGTACCGGAGAAGTCGCTGAAGTTCCCGCGTACCCGGGAAATCATCAAGTGTGTGACAGAAAATCCGATCTCCGAATGCGCCGAGTCAACCAACCACTGGCGGACTCCAATTTGCGTGGCGGTGTTCTGATGATTCACGTGAACGGCTCCTTTACAATACGTCGAACGTAGTCACTACGAAAACCATACTAATTGACCCAGCGGGTGTCAAGCGATCTGTTACAATAGAAGCTGTGGAAGCGAACGAGGGATGATATCGTGGCACAGAAAGCACACGAACAGGAAGACTGCCCGGTTGCGCGAGCCGCGAAAGTGTTCGGCGATCACTGGACGCTGTTGCTGATCCGTGATCTCGCCAGTGGCTGCCGCCGATTTCAGCAGTTGCAGCTGTCAACGGGTATCAGTCCCGGGGTGCTGTCATCCCGGTTGCGGATGCTGGAGGCATCCGGGCTTATTACCCGGAAGCAGTATCCGGAAATTCCGCCCAGGGTGGAGTACAGCCTGACCGAGAAGGGCCGCGCGGCGGTTCCGTTGATTGACCAGCTTCGAACATACGGCGAGGTCTGGTTGATGGATATCGATTGCCCCGAAGAGGCCGAAGAACTGGCCCGGGAGCGAGCGAGCGCGGCAGGCTGACTGGCCCGGAAACACTTCCACGTGACCACCGGCTGGTACGCAGGACGTTCCGGTCATGAGCTTGTGGTCATTTTTCTTCACGGTCTGACAATGTTCATGGCGGCTTCAGGCCGGGATGTCTTACACGACACTCGCCTCGTTTGTCAGATCGTGTATACAGTTAGAGGCGCTGTCATTCGGAGATCAGTTCGGTCAAACCGAAGTGATCAGGGAAAGGAGTCAGATTTATGGCGCAGAGTTCTATACTCGGCTATCCCCGCATCGGGAGGAAGCGGGAACTCAAGCGCGCAGTCGAAGGATTCTGGTCCGGGAAGAACCAGGAACAGGACATAGTCCAGACCGCGCGTGAGATCCGCACCTCAGCCTGGAAGATCCAGGATTCGCATGGGATCGATCAAATCCCGGTAAATGATTTCAGCTACTATGATCACGTGCTCGACACGATTGCTCTCACCGGGCTCGTGCCGCAGCGCTATAACTTCAATTCATCCAAGGTCGATATTGATACGTATTTTGCGATGGCACGCGGCGCGAAGGGGCAACCAGCCCTGGAACTGACGAAGTGGTTTGATACCAACTATCACTACCTGGTCCCGGAGTTTGATGCTGGTTCCCCGAAGCTTGCCAGTGACAAACCATTCACGGAGTTCGACGAGGCGATGCAGGCAATCGGCCGCGCGCCGAAGCCGGTCCTGGTTGGCCCGGTCACGCTGCTACTGCTCGGGAAATCTCACACCAAGCCGCTCGCCGAGCATCTTGCGGATCTGCTTCCTATCTATGCCGAGGTCCTGAGCAAGCTCAAGGATGCCGGCGCGGAATGGGTGCAGGTCGATGAGCCGGCACTGGTCGAAGACCGCACCGACGAGGAGCGTTCGCTTTTCCAGCAGGCGTATGCGGGACTCGCCAGCCAGAACAACCGGCCGAAGATCATGCTGCAAACCTACTTCGAGTCGCTGAATGGCAACTGGGACACTGCAATGGCGCTCCCGGTCGAGGGTCTGGGACTCGACTTCGTCCGGACCTCGGAGAACAGGGACCTCCTGAAGCAAAAGGGCTTCCCGGGGGACAAAGTCCTAGGGGCCGGCGTTGTCAACGGCCGTAACGTATGGCGGTCGAATCTGAATGACAAGCTGAACCTGCTGGAAGAAATCGCCGGCGTGGTTGACAAGGACCGCATCTGGGTTCAGCCGTCCTGTTCGTTGCTGCACCTGCCGCATGACGTGGAGCTCGAGCAGAAGCTGGATCAGGACGTCAAGAACATCCTCTCTTTTGCTCAGCAGCGGCTTGAAGAGATCCGCGTGCTGACCAAGGGCCTGAACGAAGGTCGTTCGGCGGTCCAGGCGGAACTGGACGCCAACGCGAAGATCTTCGAGCAAGCGATGCAGTCCAGTCGGATCTACCACGCGCCGACTCAGGAGCGCCTGGCGTCCGTCACCAAGGACGACTTCCGGCGTCAGACCGAGTTCAGAGATCGCATCAAGAAACAGCAGGACGTGCTCAAGCTGCCGAAGTACCCGACCACGACGATCGGGAGCTTCCCGCAGACGAAGGAAGTCCGTTCAATGCGCGCCCGCTGGAAGAAGGGCAGCATCTCCGATCAGGAGTACTGGGACTTCATGCGGGAGCGGACGAAAGAGGTCATCAAGCAGCAGGAAGAGATCGGCCTGGACGTGCTGGCGCACGGTGAGTTCGAGCGTACCGACATGGTCGAGTTCTTCGCCGAGAAGCTGGAAGGCATGGCGGTGACCGAGCATGCCTGGGTTCAGTCCTACGGTAGCCGCTGCGTGCGTCCGCCGATCATCTACGGAGATGTCTACCGGCCGGAACCGATGACCGTGGACATGATCTCCTTCGCGCAACAGCAGACAAGCAAGCCGATGAAGGGCATGCTGACCGGACCGGTCACGATCCTGAACTGGTCCTTCGAGCGAGAAGACATCCCGCCGTATCAG
>SKKR01000123.1 GCA_007123655.1 Thermomicrobiaceae bacterium | reverse complement strand
TGATCGTTGCGTCCGTCAATCTGGAAACCGGGGACAGCGTGCTGTTCGGAATTCCCCGCAACTTCGGGGACGTCCCATTGAGCGGAGACGTCGCACAGGCACTGGGACGAAACCAGTTCGAAGGGCAGATCAACTGGCTCTACGGCCAGGCAGAACACCACCCACAGCTCGCCCAGGAAGGCGGTGACCCGGGAATGGCCGGTCTCAAAGGTGCACTACAGACGTTGCTCGGCACGCCGATCGACTACTACGCCAAGGTCGACATGCGTGGGTTCATCGAACTCGTCGACGCGTTCGGCGGGGTTGATATCAACGTCCAGCAGCCAGTCCACGTCCGGATCATGTCCCCGATCGAGGGAGAAGGCTGGCAAACATTCAACATTCAGCCTGGAGAACAGACGCTGGATGGCCGGGAGGCGCTGGCATACTCCCGGTCCCGGAGCGGTACGACTGACTACGACCGGATGGAGCGGCAGCGCTGTGTCGTGTCGGCCGTCACCCGGCAGGCCGACGTCCAGACCGCGTTGCGTGTCTTTCCCGATCTGATCGATGTGATTCGCAGAAACGTGGTCACCGATATCCCACTGGACAACCTGCCGGATATGGTACTGTTGCGCGACGAGATTCAGACGGACCGGATCATCTCGGTCGGCTTTACGCCCCCGACATACACAGCCGGTGAGTCGAGCGAGGGGCACGTGCTCCCGGATGTCGACGCAATTCAGAATACGGTGCAGCACGTATTCGCGGACCCCGCCTATTACCTTGAGGGAGGCGGTGCGGGAGCGCTCGATGACGGGCATTGCTGATGCAGTCTCGAGGCCGGGGTGACTGCTTGACACCCGGCTGAGCGACATGCTCAAATAGCGTTACGAACGGCAACAACGGACGCTACTGAGGGTCCCGAAGACCATTCCGGACGTTCTGCCCCACCGTCGTAACCATTCCGGAGGAGACTTCCATGCGCCCTGCACTGCCTGTTGCGCTTTCGCTCCTGTTACTCATGCTCACCGGGTGCAACCTCGAAACCGCCGAGCGCGAATCACCACCCGACACAGCCAACGACGACCAGCGTGCCGAGGTGGTCACCTCGCCCACTCCCTCAACACCAGGAGACCCCGATCCAACGCCAACGCGCGAGCCCACGCCTGCCCCTGAACCGACACCCAGCCCTACCCCGGAGGCGGACATTCCGGACGAACCCTGGGCGGATCGCGGCCGCCTGACAGTGCTCCTTGCCGGATCCGACCAGGGCTTCTACCATGAGGGCATCCGGACGGACGCGATGATCGTGGCGTCGCTCGACCTCGAGACCGGGTACACGACGCTCTTCGGAATTCCCCGCAGCTTCGGAGACGTCCCCCTGTCAGAGGACGTCGCCCGGGCGATGGGGATCAGTGTCTACCCGGGTCAGGTGAACTGGCTGACCTATATCGCACCGAACTACCCGCAGCTCGCCGAAGGCGACCGGGACCCCGGGATGGTTGCGCTCCGAGGCGCAATGGAAGGGTTGCTCGGCATACCGGTGGACTACTATGCCATGGTGGACATGACCGGGTTCGTTGACCTCGTCGATGCGATCGGTGGCGTAGAGCTCGACGTCCGGGAACCGATCCGCGTCCGATTGCTGTCACCTGTCGAAGGTGAGGGCTTCCGCCAGTTCGAAATCGATCCGGGCTTGCAGACGCTGGACGGTCAGGAAGCGCTCGCCTACGCCCGGACACGGACCGGAACTACCGACTACGATCGCATGGAGCGGCAGCGGTGCGTTATCTCTGCCGCGGTCAACGAACTCGATCTCCAGACGCTGGTGCGTGTCTTCCCGGACCTGGTGGATGTCATCCGCGAGCATGTCGTCACTGATGTCCCGCTGGAACAGTTGCCAGACATGGTCATGCTGCGGGACATGATCCGGACGGACCGGATCATCTCGATAGGCTTCACGCCGCCGGAATTCACCTCGGGCGAGACCAGCGTCGGCCACACCATGCCCGATATCGTGCGTATTCAAGACACCGTGCAGCACGTGTTCACGGATCCAGAGTTCTACCTGGACGGGGACGGCCGGGATGTACTGGACGACCGTCATTGCTAGGCGATCTCTGGCCGCAAGAACGCAACAATCGAGGCGCGGTACGTTGACGCGGTTTCGAAAGTCGTGATATTCTGGTCATGTTGGCGCCTGCGGCGCTAACGCTGGCGTGTGGCCGGATCTCCAGGAGGTCCCGAACTATTTGCCACACATCGGTTTCGTGAAAGGTTTTACGTTGGACGCCGGTAGTTCTAGTAGCCACATAGGAAGTACCAACGGCTGACCGGGTCTGACGACTGCGTGTGCACCACGCCCCCGGCTCAGCCCGGGGGTTCTCTTTTGTCCAGTTACTTGGATTCACTCTGGAAGAGAAGAGGTGCGACATGCAGACACCGATTCGCTACACAGTTGTCAACCAGGGCGGCCAGCCGGTGATCCGGGCAGTGCCCGTGCCGCGCCGGTCGGTTCGCCCGGCTCCACACGTCTCTCGCCCACAGGATGATCAGGCAGAGCGCGGTCACCCGCTTCTCTCCCGCCTGCGCCGGCTTGGATTCCGGCAGTAGTCGATTTCCGAAAGGATCGACCCGTGAAAACCTGGCCTCGTTAGCCCCCGGCACCGGTCACCGACCGAACTCCCGGGGGCTAGCCGTTTCCGGATCCGTCACTCCCGCAATGTCCGGTTCAATTCACTGAGCGAGCACCGCTGCCGGCCCGCTTCGTCGAAATTCGACGCATCCAGCCATCGGACATACTGTTCCCGGATCAAGGGCCATTCGTAATCCAGGATGGAGTAGTACGCCGTATCGCGGTTGCGCCCCTTGGGTATCTGATGCTGGTAGAGAACACCCTCGAAGGCGAATCCAAGCCGCAGCGCTGCGTCACGAGACGCCTGGTTCAGGGCATTGCATTTCCATTGCAGGCGGCGATAGCGGAGTTCGCCGAGTGCGTACTCCATAAGCAGGAACAACGCTTCGGTTGCTTCCCGGCTCCGCTGCAGTGCTGGAGCGAACCAGATGTGTCCAATCTCGATGCTCCCCGCAATTGGCTGGATGTCCATGAGGCTGGCCATGCCCTGGGCGCTCGAACGGGAATCATCGATAACGGCATAAAATACCGTGTCCGCGCTGGCCGAGCACTGGCGCAACCAGGCGTGAAACGAGGATTCGGTGTCAAAGGGACCGTAGGCCATATAGTCCCAGATACGGAGCGCACGCTCATCGCTGTGGCCGGCACGGTAGAGTTCCGAACCATGGATCTCGGAATCAACCGGTTCCAGGCGAGCGTAGTACCCGGCACGCGGGGAACGAGACGGATACAGCGCCGGCGGGAGCGGATCGACCGGTTCTCCGGACAGTACGCGCGGCTCGAGCCTGGTACGAGGAGGTTTCTGGTTCACTCCGCCTCCCTGGATCGTTCGTCTTCCGCTGGACCAGTTTGCCGGCAACTCCGGGACGGCACAACGCCCAATCCGGGCGCTCCAGAAGCATCCAGTGTGTCGAAACTCCAGAGCGAATTTCGTTAGTCTGCTGACGGGGTGGATCAGAATGGAACGGAAAGGGAGTGTCCCGATGCGATACATGCTGGTGATCTACGGAAGTGGCGACGACTGGACCCAGCGTCCGCCTGAAGAGAATGAGCCAATTCTGGCACAGCATCAGTCGTTCACCGAGGATCTCCGGAAGGCCAACGCGTTCGTGGCCGCTGAGGCGTTGCACGCTCCCTCCAGCGTGACGACGATCAGAATGCGCGGCACGGAGCCGGTCCTGACGGACGGGCCATTCATCGAAACGAAGGAGAGCATCGGCGGGTTCTATCTGATCGATGTCGACAACCTGGACCAGGCACTCGAATGGGGGCAGCGCCTCGCAAGGTTCGAAGAGAATGCGATCGAGGTCTGGCCTGTCGTCGAGATGTAGCATCCCGCCAGCTTCGGTGACGTTCCTCGACGCATTCGGGAAACGGCGCGTTCGTTCTCACTCACTGGTTCGGTATCGAGACCAGCGCTCGGATATCATCAGAAGGACGACGGGAAGACCCGATCTTCTCCCAGAGGGGTCAGATGGCTGACACACGATCCGACTGCGAAACCGCAATCAGCCAGGTCTTTCAGGAAGACATGGGCCGGATGCTGTCCACACTGATTCGGAGCGTGGGTGATTTCGACCTGGCGGAAGAATCGCTCCAGGATGCGATTGAAACCGCGCTCGGCCGCTGGCCCGAGGACGGTATTCCAGACCGCCCCGCCGGCTGGCTCGTGACCGTGGCCCGTCGAAAGGCAATCGATCGTCTTCGTCGTGACCGCACCGGGCGAACGAAGTACGAACAGGTCCTGGCAGACCCGACCAACCCGGTCTCAAGCGACTCCCGTGATCCACTGGACGTCGTGAGCGACGAATTCGAGCCGATCCCGGATGAT
>SKKR01000227.1 GCA_007123655.1 Thermomicrobiaceae bacterium | reverse complement strand
TGTCTGTTCATCGTGCTGATCGCCGTGTGATTTCCCGACCGCCGACGTTCGCAAACCGCGCCCTGCGTAGATTGACGTTCGTTCTGGATGATTGAGTCACTGGAGAACTGGCAATTCACGCCGGCGGTGTTGGCCTTTACCGGTGTCGTATTCGCAGTTCTGCTCTACATCGTCGCCTGGTGGGGCGCACCGTTCCTGCACAACATCGCCGGAAACGTCGTTCAGCGCATCGCCAAGAACAGCGCGATTCCGATCGCCAGCCAGTTGACGAACCGGGCCGTGGACCTGGTGTTTGCCGCGTTCGCGCTCCGCCTGCTCGGCGTAACGGGGAACGGTCAGTACGCAGTCGCCGTCGTCACCTGGCTCTACCTCAAGACCATCTCCGACTTTGGACTGAGCGTGCTGGTAACGCGCGAAGCCGCGCGGGAACCGGAGCGGACCGGCATGCTTCTGGGATCGTCGACGATCATGCGGATAGTCGTCCTCGTAGGTGTTACGCCGTTTGCCCTGGTCTATGTTCTGGGAGGACTTGCCTGGTTCGACCTTTCACCGGTTAGTGCCGGCGCGATTGGGCTGCTCATGCTCTCGATCATCCCTGGAAGCTACGGTGAGGCCGTGAACTCGGTATTCAACGCTCGCGAGCGCATGGAACTTCCGGCGATCCTCAACATTTTCACCAATCTCTCGCGGTTCGGGCTGGGTCTGGCGGCACTCTTCGCAGGCTTCGGCGTCGTCGGCCTGGGAGCTGCAGCACTCCTCGCGACCGCGATCTCCGCCGGCGCCTACCACGTCTCACTTCATCACCTGAACGTTCGTCCGGAGTGGATGCTTACCCGAGAGCAACTCTCGTGGTTTGCCAGGGTATCGTGGCCATTGTTGCTAAACGCGTTGTTGCTCAATCTGTTCTTTCGGGTCGATGTGTTCGTCATCCAGGCCGCACAGGGGGATGCAGCGCTCGGCACCTACGATGCCGCCTACAAGTTCGTCAACATGCTCATCATCCTTCCCGCGTACTTCACGCTGGCCATCTTTCCGATCCTGTCCCGGTTCGCGGTCAGGAGTTCCGATCAGCTCCTCTCCGCCTTCAGGATGGCGTCTCGGTTCATGATGATCATCGCCTGGCCGATCACGATCGTCACGGTGTTCATGGCGACCTGGATGATACGAGTTCTTGGTGGAGACGAGTTTCTACCGGCGTCGGCGGAAGTGCTGCAGGTGATCATCTGGTTTCTTCCGCTCAGTTTCGTGAACGGGGTGATTCAGTACTCGCTGATCGCCGCGAATCAGCAGCGAACGATCTCCGCGGCATTCGGACTCGCAGTCGGATTCAATTTCCTGAGTAATCTGGTGTTCGTACCGGTCTACGGCTATATGGCTGCCGCGGTGATCACCATTCTGACGGAGTTCGTCCTGTTCGCGCCGCTGGCGTATGCGATGCACCGGCACATCGGGTATCCGGGCTGGACCGGGCTGCTGGGACGCCCTTCGCTTGGCGGGATCGCGATGGGAGGAATCGCCTGGCTGGCAATTCCTTTGATCGGGCTGGTGCCCGGCATCCTCCTGGCGATAGTCGCGTTCGTCCCGCTGCTCTGGGCCCTGGGCGCGATCGGGCCGGATGATATCGTTGTCGCCCGGATGCTGTTTTCCCGCGCGCGTCCAACCAAGCCCGCGGAATCTCCCTGATGCTGGTGAACCTTGACACCCGGAAACCACAATGGCATCCTTTCGGTCGGAAGCGGGGAGGCGTAGTGTAGTGGCCTAACACGCTGCCCTGTCAAGGCAGAGATCGCGGGTTCGAATCCCGTCGCTTCCGCCTCACCGTACCGGATGACGACGCCCTCGTGGCGTCGTTTTCCATTTCCGAACGTTCCGGAATGCCCGCTTCGAAGCATGGTGTGAGCACCCGTTCCGGCTCTCAGCCGAACCCAGTCCACCATTTCAGTCTGCGAAGAAACGATCCGGGCGACATCGACCCTATGACTCGATCAACCCACTTTCCTTCGACGTCTCCCTCTCCCAGAACCTCTAGTCCCAAGTCGACAAAAACTCCCTGGCGGCGGCGCGGTCGTTCACGATGGCGCCCGCGTGATCGATGCGCTTCAACTTCACGTTCCCGCCTCAGACTCGTTTGCACGAACTCTGACGATTCTCGGCTTCAGTATGCCCGAACTCCTGCGCCAGAGCACCCTCGACCACCGCAATCTGGACACAACTTGAACGGCAGCCCCCTGGTTCATCGGCAAATCTTGGAATGAACGTGCTATTGACGGGACTCGAGTGCGTCGGATAGCTTCGAACACGAAGCGTGCAACGCACATAGCATGACTAACGCACTCCGCTGTGAGCATTGCAAAATTCAACCTGCTGTGATAGGCTAAGCCCAGCAGCGACAGAAGGTCCAGATATTTACATAGTCGCATGGAGAACCTGAAGCATGAATTCTTCAGAGGTCCAGCAACGTATTCTCAAGCATTTTGATCAACTGAGCAATAAGCAGAAGCAGGTTGCCCGTTTCATCGCAGACAACGAGGCGTTCACTGCTTTTGCGTCAACTGATGAGTTGGGCAAAGCGGTTGGCGCGGATGCCGCAACCGTGGTTCGGCTTGCGCGCTCACTTGGATTCACGGGCTATGTGGATCTCCAGAAATCCATTCGCAACCGGCTGCCAACCTATCTGCCATTCGTAGAACGCCTGGAGCAACATCAATCGCAACCACTCGATGAACAAGCTTTGACTGTTCAGACTTTCTCAACCGATATCGAGAACTTGCAGCAAACGATGAACCAGACCGCTCCGGAAGCAGTGATTGCTGTCAGCGACGCGATTCTGAAGGCGGATCATGTTTACGTTATCGGTCCGGGAGTTTCCGCCGGACCCGCCATCTTCCTGGAACACGGTTTGAGCACCCTTGGGTTCCGCGTCACCGTCGAAATCGATGTTGGAACAAACTTGACGACCACGCTTGCCAACCTCAGGGCATCGGATCTCGTGATCGGGATAGGTGTCTGGCGGTACTTCCGGGAGATCGTGACCGCACTCCGGTATGCGGCAGATCGGAATGTCCCAATCGTCGCGTTCACCGACAGCAATGTCTCACCGCTGGCGCGCATCGCGGACGCCAGTCTCGTCGCGGCGACGCGGGGCGCAGGGTACAGCCTGTCTCCGGTTGGACTGATTTCGCTTATCAACCTGGTCCTGGCCGAGATCGCGGCGCGGGACCCAGAAAAGACCATGAGATCGATCCGAGAAGTGGATCGTCTGTATCGTCAGCGCGGGCTTATTGAGGACCCGGATGACCAGCGACCGGGAGAGGGCGATGGCGCTCCTCCCGAACGCTCGTCTCGTTGACTTGACCAAAGGGGGACTTGCGAGTGGCAACGCGGAGCGAACTGCTTCAACAGAAGACCGAGGTTTCATCTGAGGCTGGCGTAGTCGCCGCTGAAAGCCGGGAGGCGGCCGAAGCTGGGGCCGAGATACTTGCGGCGGGCGGTAACGCGATTGATGCAGCGGTCGCGGCGTCGTTCACGGCCGCGGTATGTGAGCCAGCAATGACGAGCATCGGCGGCGGCGGTGCCGGGCTTGTGGCGCTGGCCGAAACTGGCGAGACGTACGCCGTCGAGTTCAACGGAAGGCTTCCGCAGGCCGCACACGAAGAGATGTTCGTTAACGACTTGCTTCCTCCTGGGGAATCTCTAAGCCCGTTTAGCTGGCGCGGCACGCGCGACAATGCTGCCTGGATGGGCTATCGAACACTCGGGGTACCCGGGCATGTTGCCGGGGTCCTGTCCATGCACGAGCGGTTCGGTCTCTTGCCGCGAGCCAGGGTTCTGGCTCCTGCGGTTCGGGCCGCGCGTGAGGGCTTCGACATCAACCCGTACTACGCGTTGATGATCGCCGGGGACGCCAGATATCTGCGAACGTTCCCGGAAATCTCGGAGCTACTGCTTCCTGATGGTCTTCCTCCGGTTCCCCGCAGTTATTACCGACCGGTCGGCGACCGAATCGTGCAGCCTCAACTGGCGGAAACGATCGAGGCGATCGCTGAAGGCGGGATCGATGAGTTCTATCGAGGGAACATCGTCCGGGCAATAATGAGTGACAACGCCGGGCACAACACCATCGTTACCGCGGACGACTATGCGAAATACACGCCTGAATGGTACGACGATGGGCTTCGAACCGATTATCGCGGATTCACGGTCGTGGCGATGCCCGATGCCTTCGGCGGGGTCAACGTCATTGAGACGTTGAACATCCTGGAGGGATTCGATCTCGGCCAGGGAGTTGAGCCCGTCCCGGTGGGCGGTCACCTCCTGGGTGTCATAGCGGAAGTTCTTGAGCTTTCCGGGGGAGCTGTAGGCCTGGAGCGATTCCAGGAAGCTTTTGGTCTCATCGAGCCGGGTGCGAAGTTTTTGCGCCTCTTCCTCTGCCAGGAGATTCCGGCCCC
>SKKR01000067.1 GCA_007123655.1 Thermomicrobiaceae bacterium | reverse complement strand
TTCCGGCTCCGATTCGCTCATTGAGGTAAACGCAAGATACCCGGCGACCGCGGCCAGGGCTACAGCGCCGAGTAGGAGCCACTTTCGATTTCCGCTAATTCGCATAGTTCAAGCGTGCCCCTGGAAACTTCAGGCGGGAACCTGATTTCGGACCGGATCAGTGGCGAGGTCGCCGACTCAAAGCATACCGGATATTGCCGCGGTATGCCCGGACACCGTGGCGATTTCAGCTTGATTTCAGGTTAGCCAAGATCAACGAAGTACGACTGACACGCACGATCAATGAGGTCTGTATCCAGCGACGGCGGAACATTAAGGAATTTCGCGATACCCAGAAGAATGCGCAGAAGATCCCTCGGGTGGCAGGCGCGAAGCTCACGCTGTTGCTTGACATAGTGTTCCCGCAGCAGGTAGACGAGCGCCTGCTGGTCGAACGGGATGTTGAAGTGCTCACACTGGCGCTTGAATATCTCGCGAAACTGGTTCGCACTCGGGTTCACCACGTTGATCTTGCTCTGGATTCGTCGGAGAAACGCATCGTCGACGAGATCCCGAGGTTTCAGGTTGGTCGAGAACACGATGACTTCTTCGAACGGGATCTCGATCTTCTTTCCGGTCTTCAGTGTCAGAAAGTCGACCCGTTTTTCGAGCGGGACGATCCATCGGTTCAGGAGATCGGTCGGGCGAACCTGCTGGCGACCGAAGTCATCGATCAGAAACATCCCGTTGTTTGCCTTCATCTGCAGCGGGGCTTCGTAGAACTTGGAAATCGGGTCGTACACCAGATCCAGGCTGCCGAGGGTGAGTTCCCCGCCCACCATGACCGCCGGTCGCTTGCAGAGGACCCATCGCCGGTCGAACTCGATGCGTCCCGGAGGAACCGGGATCGGTTTGTGGTTCTGCAAATCAAGAACCTTGATGATCTGACCGTCTACCACGACGGCATGCGGAATCAGCACGTAGCCGCCGAGCAACTCCGCCATTCGTTCCGCGATGGCGGTTTTGCCGTTGCCCGGGTCGCCGAACAGGAACATCGACCGGCCCGTGTTTACGGCCTGCCCAACCTGGTCCAATGTGGCGTCACTCACGACCATGTCTGCCATCGCCCGGCTGACCTCTTCGCGGCTTACACGCTCGGCGTCGTGCGCTTGCTCCATAACCATCGCCTGGTACGCCTCCAGCGTCACCGGCGCCGGACCTGCATAGGCGGTCCGGTCGATCTGCTCCTGCGCGCGATTCGCACCCTTGGGAGTGAGCGAGTACTGATACGCGAGTTCACCGAACCCCGATGAACCAGTGACTTCGACGTACTCCTCGCGTTTGAGGTAGCTGAGCGCACGTTCGAGAACGTTGAAGTAGGGGAGGCAGAGATGCTCTGACAGCGCCTGTCCGGTGATCATTCCCTGAAAATAGATGATCTTGAGCGCCATATCGGCGATGAAGACAAGTTCGAGGCCAGTTTGCTCGACACTGGATGGTTCCTGGGCGGCGAGCATTGTCGTTGTGGGCCCCGCTGCGGCTACTGTCATACTGCGTGTTCCGTTCCAGCGATCTCCGGACCGAACTCTCGAGTCCGTAGAAATCCTACCCTTGCTGCTGGATCGGGTCAGTAGCTAAAACGTATGCATCGGAGAGTCGCTGGAATCCATGGTCGGGTACGATGGTACCTTCCGGCGGTCCCCGTTTATCAGAGGTCACGATCAGGGCACAGCAACTTCGTCACCTTCTTCGAGCCCGTCAGCAATCTCGACCATCCCTCCGCTCCGGATCCCGGTCCGGATCTCACGTCGTTGCACGTCTCCGTCGACAACCACATCAACGAACGTGCGCCGGCCGACCGTCTGGAAAGAACCTTCAGGTAGCAGGAGCACGTTTTCGCGAACGTCGGTTGTGATTTCGACTTCTGCGTTCATTCCCGGAAGGATCATGATGCCGTCGAGCGCCTGAAAGCGGATCGTCGCCGGAAAGACAGTGGTGCCGCCAACGATCTCCGCTCGCCGTGCGATGGAGTACACCTCGCTGCTGATTACCTGGTCAGGGTAGGCTTCCAGCACAACCTGAGCGTCCGCACCCGGTTCGATTAGCGGGAGGTCCACCTCATCGATGTCCAGCACCAGTTCGAACTCTTCCAGTTCCGCGATCTGGACGAGTTCGCTGTTCTCTCCGACGGTGTCTCCTTCTCCGACGCCGACGTTGATGATCGTACCGTCAAACGGCGCGAGGACGAGTCGCTCGGCTCGCGTGCTCTCGGCGCGTTCAAGTGCGCGGCGAGCCTGCTCCACTTGTTGCTGTGCCTGAACCCGTTCCGCGATTGTTTCCGGGGTTGTCGGTGCATCAGTGGCTTCGATGACCGAGAGATTCGTCTCCGCTTGCTGGACCGCCGCCTCGGCCTCTTCAATCGCGGCGTCGAACGGCGCCTGATCGAGTTCAACTAGTACTTCACCTTCCCGGACCTCGTCTCCGGGGAGAACCGTGACCAGGTTCGCCCGGGAGGTTGCCGGGGAGGTGAGCTGCACCAGGTCTCGAAGCTGGACCGTGCCAACCGTCTCGATGGTTACCTCAATGTCACCTCTGGTGACTTCCTGCGTAGGACCAACCGGGTCCGTGCGAACGAGCCACCATCCGGCAGCCGCGCCGACGACAAGCAGAAGTACCACGCCCGCTACGATCCAGCCCGATCTACTCATAGCGGAGCACCTGTATCGGGCGAATTCGCGTTGCGACCAGCGCCGGGCCAAGCGCTGCTGCCGCGCTGGTCAGGACCGCAACGACAAACGCGCCGACAAACGCCACGGCACTGAAATGGAACTCCAGACCAAACAGCTGGCGGCCCGTCAGATCCACGAGATACCGCGCGAGGGGATAACCGATCAGGAGTCCCGCCGCATATCCAAGCGTCGCGATGGCAACACCTTCAGTAACAAGCAATCGTACGACCTGTTCACGGCTGGCTCCGATGCTCCGGAGAATCCCGAACTCCCGTCGACGTTCTGTCAGGTTGATGATCAGTGTGTTCACGATTCCGGCCAGTCCGACCAGTCCAACGATAGCGACCATTGAATTGAGCATCAAGGTAAGTATTCCAATCACACGCTCGGCGGTCTCCTGGTCCTGATACATTGGCACGGTTTGCGGCTGGTACTGCGCGTAGGTCTCCTCGATGTCCGCGAGAATCCGATCGACGTCACCCGGCTCGGTTTCGGTAAGCTGCATCGCGAATATGCCGGCACGCTGGCCACGTCCCAGGATACGCTGCTGATCCTCTATACGCAGGAACACCTTCCCGATCGCATCCGTACCCAGGAATGTACTCTCGTCGTCTACCAGACCGACAATCTGCAGTAAAGTCGACTGTCCTTCGACGTCCAGCGTAACGACGTCTCCGACTCCGGCGTTGACAGCTTCCGCAAGATTGACCGTGAGTACCGCCGCCGTCGGGTTACTGCGATGGAGCCACATCCCATCGGTCAAACGGGCCGTGTAGATTTCAGTGTCCGCGGGCATACCCCAGATCGTTGTCCGTGTGGAGCCGATCGACCCACGCGAGCGCGTCCACGGCTCGGCATTGAGCACGTCAGGGTGTCGCTCGAGACTGCGTTGAAACCCGAGATTGATCGGTTGCTCGAACTCCACCCACCCTTCGCCGCCGTACAGTTCGTAGAGACTGTCCACGGTGTTGGAGACTGACCGGTTCACCGCTTCGGTCCCGAGGAAGGTACTCACCGCCACGGCGACGACAATGATCGTAATGCCCGCCCTGGCGGGGCGCCGTGCGAGATTCCTGATGCCCATTGCGAACACGGTTCCGAATCGGGCGGCGAGCACGGTCAGCTGATGGACGAACCCGCGCCTGAAGTCGGACGCGACGCCGATGTTCGCCAGAAGCACCGCGATCTTCTTTCTCGTGTTTACCCAGGTCGGGACCAGCGCGGCCGCCACCGCGACACCGACGCCCACGGCGAATGCCAGGACGACGTCAGTCCAGTCAATCCGGAATCCGCGCAGGAAGAGTCCGGACAGGCCCGCCAGGTAGCTGGTCAGTACCCTGCCTCCGACCAGCCCCAACCCGAACCCGAGTACGGCCGCGGTCAGTCCAATGATTGACGCGAACCCGAGATACCCGAGAATCATGCTCCTGCGGTTTCCGCCGAGGGCCTTGATGATCCCGATCTGACGCGTCGCCTCGACCATGATCGCCGCGATCGTGTTGACGACCAGAAATCCGCTCAGTGCGAGTCCGATGATCGAGAACACGCGCAGCAGGACCAGGAGTGTCTCGAGTTCCCGACTTCCGGTGAAAACCTCCGGATCCCTGATGTTCGGGCTTCCCGTGCCAATCCCGCGTCGGTTGAGTAGCGTCGTGATCTCGTTTGCCGTGGTACTCGCTCGCCGTGGGTCCTCCAGCCGCACCATCAGGAAGTTGTTGTAACGACGTCCTTCGAACCGCCGGGCTTCCACCGCC
>SKKR01000338.1 GCA_007123655.1 Thermomicrobiaceae bacterium | reverse complement strand
GCCTTCCCTCGTTTGAGGAAAGCGTGAACTTGAGTGCCGAGGCGATCGAGATAGCGCGTCGACTAGACGACCCTGCGACGCTCTCTCATGCCCTCGCTATGCGCCCACTCTTCGTAACCGGACCGCTCGAAGAGATTGACGAGCAACTTCTCATTACTGAGGAACAACTTGACGCAGCGAGCCGCGCCGGTGATCAGGAGTTCCTGTTCTGGGGAGGTGCAATGAAATACTGTTTCTTGCTCCAGCGCGGTGAGATCCAGGCCTCGAACCAACTCGCAGAGCGACTTTTCTCACTTAGCGAGTCACTCAAACTGCCGCTCATGGAATGGGGGACGACCGTTCATCGAGCAGGCCGGGCCTTGCGTACTGGTCAGTATGACGCAGCGGATGAGTTTATTGAGCGCGCCAACAGGTTGTGGCCGAACTCGGTCGTGACCAGTTTCCAGCGTTTCATTCTGGAACGTGAGCAGGGACGGGCACCTGGAACGTCAAGGGGGATAATTGAATCCACCAGCGTTCCGCGGATGATTCGATTTCCGTTAGCGCTCGCTTATTCGCTGGAGACCGAAGCGCCCGACGAGGCTCGGGCGAGGCTGCGCGACAACGATTTGAGGGATTTCCTCGAGCAGCCGAAGACGCCGGGTTGGATCAGGGGTCTGACCATGATCTCCGAGGTGTGCGCGGAGGTTGGCGATAGCGTGTCGGCGACGCTCGTCTACGAACTGCTGCACCCGTTCCGCCTCCAGAACCATCACTGTGAAGGACCCGACGACAAGGGCGGTGGCTGCGTTTCCTATTACCTCGGAATACTGGCGGCGACGCTTCAGCGCTGGGACGACGCGGAACGACACTTCACGGTCTCAGTTGACCTGAATCAGCAGTGGGGCTACGGGCCATACGTTGCCTACACACAGTACGCCTGGGCGGACATGCTTCTCAGACGAGAGATCCCGCGGGATCGCGAACGTGCCATGCAGTTGCTGGTTGAGGCCAGGGCGACCGCCCAGCACATCGGCATGGTGCGCCTCCTGAACAAGATCTCCGAACTGGAGCTTCGCTCGGGGATCGGGAAGCGAGCACGCGCCTCCGGGCTATCCGCCCGGGAGATGGAAGTACTGCGATTGCTGGTCGACGGCAAGTCCGACCGGGAGATCGGCGAAGAACTCTACATCAGCCGCCACACCGCGATGCGTCACGTATCCAGCATCCTGCGCAAACTTGAAGTTGATTCCCGAAGTGCCGCGGCCGTTCACGCCGTCCGCAACGATCTCGTCTGATCATGCTACCCTGACAGATCTCCACCCGCTGTGGATAATGCGCGTCAGATCTGTTCGCATGAACCACACGGGGAGGGAAGACTGATGACTGACCAGCGCGTGGCGATTATCACCGGCGCCGCCCGGGGCATCGGCGAGGCGACAGCCGCACGCCTGCACCAGGACGGATTCCGTGTGGTTGTCGCGGATCTCGATGAAACTGGAGCCCGTGATGCTGTCGGACGGATTAGCACCAGCCAGGATGAAGCCCTTCCCATTCAGGTGGACGTTACCGACGAGTCCAGCGTGCGGCAAATGTTCAAAACCACGCTGGATCAGTTCGGACGGATCGATGCCCTCGTCAACAACGCCGGCGTGGCCGGGCAGTCCGCGCCATGCTGGGAACTGCCGGACGGTGAGTTCGAGCGGGTTGTCGCGATCGACCTGCACGGCGTGTACTACGGTTGCCGGGCGGTCCTGCCGCATATGCTCGAGCGCGGCAGCGGGCGGATTGTCAACGTCGCCTCGATCGCCGGCAAGGAAGGGAATCCCAACGCGGTCCCTTATTCCTCCGCGAAATCGGGCGTGCTCGGACTGACGAAAGCGATCGCCAAAGAGGTCGCCACCACGGGAATCCTTGTCAATGCCGTGACTCCGGCGGTGATCGAGACGCCGATTCTGGAGCAGGTCTCGCAGGAGCATATCAACTACATGCTGTCGAAGATCCCGATGGGGCGAACAGGCCAGTCGGAAGAGGTGGCGGCCCTGATCAGCTGGCTCTGCTCGGACGAGTGTTCCTTCTCGACCGGCGCGATCTTCGACATCTCCGGCGGCCGCGCCACGTATTGATCTTCGGTTTTTTGGTGCACGCGCGTTTCAAGTATGAAACCCGGTTGTCCTGTGTGAGCGTGGGTTTGAGACTCTATCGAGTTGCGTTGAAACCGGAACCAGTAGCATGGCGGTTCGGCCCATCGGGGATTCAACACGATCGCCCTCCACGCTACCTGCGCTTAGCGCCGGCGTTACGGCGAGTGCCGTACTCATCGGCGCGCTTTCGATCTCATTTGCGACGGCCGAAGCCCTTGCGCTCTCGGAGCGCGCGGTCGCGACCTGGATCATGGTGCAGTTCGGGATTCCGGGGTTGCTCGGTCTTGTGCTCGCCGGGATCTATCGACAGCCGCTCCTGCTGATACCGAATACAACCAGCATCATCTTCTTCGGATCGCTTGCGGGACAGATTCCCTGGAGCGCGATCGTCGGCTCCGCAATCGTCGCGGGTCTCGTTCTGACGGTGCTGGGCGTTTTCCGCCTCACCAGTCGGCTCGCGACCGTCGTGCCCGCTCCAATCATTCTCGGGGTGGTCGGAGGGGCGGTGCTGCCGTTCGTCCTGAACCTCTTTGGTAGTCTGCAGGCCCATCCTGTCCTGATCGGTGGAATGATCACCGCGTTTCTTTTGGGCCCGCGTCTGACCGGATCGCGTATCCCGTCAATCGTATTTGCACTCGTGCTCGGGCTCATCATCATTATCGTCAGCGGGGACGTTCAGAGACCGACCGATGCGTGGGCAATCACCACACCTCAACTCGTCAGTCCAACGATAACGCTTCCGGCCCTGGTGACGATCGTCCCGGTCATCGTCACACTCGTCGCGCTACAGGCCAATCTCTCCTCCATCGTCTATCTTCGGAACGAGGGATACCGCACACCGGACCGTGTCATCGATATCGCCGGCGGGGCGAGCACCGCCGCGGCATCGATCTTCGGGCCGGTTCCGGTTTCGCTGGCGGGGTTTGTCACCCCGATCGTCGGCGGACCCGAAGCGGGTGACCGGCGGCTTCGGCACGTCTCGATCTATGTCGTCGGCGTCGTCGCAATTGCCATCGCAGCAGCCGGAGCCCTGGCAATGGATGCGCGCGCCATGGTCCCGGAGGCATTTCTGCTGGCGCTCGTCGGACTGGCCACCCTCGCGGTTCTTCAACAGGCGCTAACGGAGATCACCCGCGGCCCGATACGTCTGGGGCCGTTGATCGCGTTCGTCGTTGCATTGTCAGACCTGACGCTCTTCGATCTGGGTCCATTGTTCTGGTCGCTTGTGCTGGGGTTGACCGTTACGCTTCTCGTGGAATCCAGGGAGTATCGAGCGAATCGCGTAACGACCTAGCCAGTCAATCGAGCCGGCGACGGTGCCTGGAACCCCACTGCGGAGAGGCGCTTTCGAGCTCTTCGAAAATCGATGTAACAAAATCGGCGCCCGCGACGTCTTAACGAGCAGAACGGAATCGGGAGTCCCCACCCACTCCGTTCGAGCATCCATATCCCTTCCCCCAACGGCAACGGCTCGCTCGCCGCCTCACCCCAGGCACGAGCGAGCCGGACCGGTTTTTCGGAGTTGTCCCAGGGTTGCGCGGGATGAGACCTCAGCTACCAGTTCGTAAAACTCCCGTCGTCCCGGTGCAGGTACGGACGCTCGAAGGGTTGCCACGGATTTGCCCGGGCGGCCTCCCGGTCGAGTTCGACACCGAGGCCGGGTACGCTCGGCGGCAGCAGGTAGCCGTCTTCCCACTCAAACCGAACGTCCACGATCTCCGGCAGGATCTCGGCCGGCTTTCGGGGCTGCTCCTGGACGCCGACCAGCGGCATCGCCAGATTGAAGTGCAGGCAGGCCGCGGACGACACCGGCCCCAGAGGATTGTGCGTCGCCAGCTTGATGTAGTGCGTTTCGCACATGCCGGCGATCTTCTTCGCCTCGGTGAAGCCGCCCGCGATGCAGAGATCGATCCGGGCGTAGTCGATCCACTCTTCCTCGATCAGTTGTCGAAACTCCCACTTGGAACCGAACTGCTCGCCGGCGGCCAGCGGGACTGACGTGCGAGGCCGGAGCGTCTTGAAGGAGTCCGGGTTCTCCGATCGAAGGGGGTCTTCGATGAAGAATGGCCTGAACTGCTCGACCTCGTTGCAGAGGCGCAGTGCATCCGCCAGGTCCAGCCGGGTATGCACGTCAAAGCAGATCTCGATGTCGTCGCCGACCGCTTCCCGGACAGCCTGAAACTGCTCGATCGCAGCCCGGATCGACTCCCGCGGCTCGAGTCTTTGCCCGTCCTGTGGCAGGCCCCAGCGAACGAACTTCCAGCCCTCCTCATTTGTCTTCAGGCAGGACTCGACGAGAGGTTCGACCGCCATCTCGTGCCCCACGTTGTGCGGGTAGCAGACGACCCTGTTCCGCGAGAGTCCGCCCAGTAACT
>SKKR01000018.1 GCA_007123655.1 Thermomicrobiaceae bacterium | reverse complement strand
TGTCTCCAGCACGAACCAGGGAACCGCGACCATCGCGATCATCAGGCTGAAATAGACCATTGCGTAGCTGACGAGCAGTGCGAAGAACGGTATGCGTTGTTCTGGTTGGGCTGTATCCGCGCTCATGATTCCCCAGAGAGTGGTTCCTCGTCCCGATAATCCGCCGGAACTGCTCTCAGCCTATCATGACGTCTGCGCGATGGATCATCCAGATTCGTCGAATGCTTCACGAACGGCATTACGCCCGCTCTGGTACAGCGCCTCTATCCGTTCCGGAGGCAGATCGAACTCCGTGGTGCCAACGCCGAGCGTCGGGATCCGGATCGTCCGGCCATAGTCGCCGGCGTCGAGATAGCGACGGTCATGCGCTTCCATCATGGTGCGGGCGAGGCTTTCAACGTAGTCGATGAGCTGACCCAACCGGGTACGCGCCAGTGCCGGCACCGGGAGCTGATCGGCAATAGAATCACCCGGCTGATCATCCGCAAGCCGGAGTCCGAGTACCGGCACATCGGAGTCGTCCTGCCGATCGAACACCCAGAGTGGAAAGTTGGATAACATCCCGCCATCGACCAGCAGATGCTCAGTGCCGTCGTCAACATGTTTCAGCTGTACCGGTTCGTAGACCACCGGGATACTGGAGCTCATTCGCAGCGCAAGGGCAATCTCCATCTCGTCCGGGTCGATCCCGAACAGCGCGGCATCCCGGGGAAACAGGAGCAATCGACGTCCGGTGACATCGGAGACGACGATCTGGAGCGATTCCGCCCCTCCCGTCCGGTGAAGATCACCGAACTTGCGAATCCCTTTCTCCGACAGCAGGTCAACCAGTCGCTGGCGAACTCGATCACCAGGATGCAAACCCATTCGGAGTAGCACGGCGAGCGGCTTCCCGATTAGTGGCAGCGTGCTATACCAGCGGAGATCCAGCAAGGCCGGAAAGTCTTCGTTCTCGATGACGGTGCGAAGATCGGCGGGTGAGTACCCTACCGTGGCAAGCCCGGCGACAATCGCCCCGCCAGACGCACCGGCAATCCGTCTCACGGTGAAGCCGCGGTCGTCCAGTTCGGCGAGCGCGCCGACAAGCCCGATCGCCTTGATTCCACCACCTTGAAGCACGACATCGACAGGACCCGGAGTTTGAGCGAAGACAGGCATGGCAGTCTCCCTTCCCGGTAATTCAGGCTGTTAAACAACAAACCCTCCCCCGGATCGGGAGAGGGTGTCAGGGTTCTATTCGGTTCAACCTCTACTCATCACGCTTATCGGTTATCGTCAACGACGGTCGATAGCCGATCGCTGGATGGACGCGTCGTTTCTGCATCAGCACGCCATGCCGGTTTCGGCCGTAGTAATCGCGGAGATCCCCGGCGGTGAGGTAGCCGTGCTGGCGATAGAGCTCCTGAGCAGCGTAGTTCTTGTCCTCGACCATCAGCGTCATGTTGTCGTGATCCAGGAGATGCTCGATCGTGTTGAGCAGTGCGGAGCCGAGGCCGCGGCGACGGTACGCCGGATCAACACAGATGTTCAGGATCCTGCCCTGCTGCTTCTGGATATCCCCGATCACGCAGCCGACAATCTCATCGCCTCGCTTTGCAACGAGCACCTTCGTCCATGGCCAGAGCTGGAGAGCCGCCAGGGTGACGATTCCGAATGCCTGACCCGGTTGAAAACAGCGGCGCTGCAGGTTTCGCAGGCCGAACAGATCGCCCGGACCGGACGGGGTGATAACAATCTGTCCTTCGCGATGGGACCGTTGCAAATTCGACGGTGCCGTTCGCGACTGTCGATTGACCGTTGGCACTGAGGACTCAACCTCCGATAAAGCGGATGCCATCCTAAGATCATTGGCGTCTGCGATTCGCCATTATACCCGGAATTCAATCGTGCAGAGCATGTGCACCGAGTCGCCGGAGAAGCACACGGTAGCCGGGCTGATTCTCCGGATACCACTCGAACACCGCGCGTTCAAAGTACTGCACGGTAAGCTGGCGGCCCGTCTCCGGATCTTCCTCGTCCAGCTCGTTGGTAAGTGGGTAACCGAAAATCATCAGGCCTCCCTGGTTGACCCAGTACTCCCAGAAAGCTCCACCGACGTAGCATTCGGTCTCGCGAAACCAGCGTCCGTTCGTCGTCACGTCGATCACCTTTCGATACGGCAGCACGAAATCTCCCTGTAGTGTTCCCGGACATGCGGTCCAGTCGACCTCCTGGTGGCCAATGACAAGATCGCGCGTCCTCTCGGAGTTCGAGCCAACCCACTCATCGACGACCTCATGGAGCGCGGCCATCTGAGATTCCGTCGCCCGTTGCTCACCGCCGAGGATGACGAACACGGCGATGTGCGTCCGGTTCTCCGGCCAGGAACCGCAGTGCCAGAGGACATCCCGCAAGTCGCGGAGTTGATAGACCATGCCATCTCGGCCGATTGCCAGGTGGTACATGATTCCGTCGCCGTAGATCGGGTCACCGGCACCCGGTTTGCTTCGCCAGTCACGCTGCAGGTGCCAGGTGACCACCCGATCGATCCACTCGCGATCGGCAACCTCAGCGGGAACCGGCCCGCCGTTGTAGTGGACCACCAGCCCGGTCTTCTCCGCCAGCGGCACGCGCCAGTCAGGCCCGCCCTCCGGATTACGACCCAGGACCGAGCGGAGATCAATTACATTTCTGAACATTCTGTATATGCCCTTTTCTTCACTTCCCTCCTCCATTGTTGGAAGAAAAAAGAGGATCAAGAAACAACGCGTCGTTGTCATCCCGAACGCACGTCAGGGATCTTGCGATCATCGCCAGGAACTTTGCCGGAGCCGAGATTCCTCGCTGCGCTCGGAATGCCAGGGTGGGGGCCAGTTGCACCGGTCCGACAGGGGCGTAGGATCCTACGGAAGATAGCGTTTGATGAATCTCCCCTCTCCCAGCATTGAGAGAGGGGACGGGGGTGAGGGCCGCTACACCGCGGCCGGCCGTCAGGGCTTCTACACCTCCACAAGCGTCAACTCGATCTCCGAGCTGGCATCCATGTCCAGCCGGCCCGGGCTCGGTACAACCTCCCGGATACCGGCGATGCGAACCGTGTACTCATCATTCTGATCAACATCTCGGAATGAGGTGATCGCCCCGCTTTCCCAGAGCGACCAGAGCTGATCGGCTATGGTCCGGGCATCGTGTTCTGAAGGTGTTCCGTCGCGTCGAACCAGCGTGTCGCGGCATTGAATCGTCAACCTCCAGCGGCGACGTCGAACTGGCAGGTCCAATGTCTCGTGTTCCGCCCACATCCCGAGCAACACGGGCGCCCAGTCCGAGACCCCTTCTACCGACACCTGCAACTGGATGAACCGGCTGCTTTCGACTTTCTCGATCGAACCAGTTACCTCAACTGATCGGTCGACCGGCTGCAGTTGTCCGGTTGCTACGTCGTTCCAGGTCTGGCCGGCATCGACGGAATACCGAACCGTCACCTGAACCGGATCCTGGCCGCTCCGGTCATCTGGCCAGCCAAAGATCGCACCGACCTTCCGCCATACCTTTTCCAGGTCTCGTTCGCCGCCGTCCAGCAGCGAGCTCGTTAGCGTCATCGATTGCCGATAGGCGGGATCTTCGTCCCGATCGAAGAACTGCCACAGCGCGGTCTGATTCGGGTCGGTTCCTCGCCCGCAGAGCAGATCGGCGTTCCCGGCGACCCCGTAAAGCGCCACCGGCCAGCCGAACTCGCCTTCGTCGAGTAACCACCATCCCCGGCCATCCTGAACCCAGAGCTCATCCACGCCGTCAAGTTCCCGCTCAATACTGACCACAAGATACCGGCCGACAGTGACTGCGCCCTTCGTCTTGCGACCACGCAGCCCCATCGGCTCGAACGTCCGGTTCGTCGCGTCGTATCGATGCACTTCGCGTCCCAGCCAGAGCCAGAGCGATCCCATGTGGCTCACTACCCAGGTCAGATCATCGTCATACCCCACCTGCGGCAACGTCGCCTCGGATACGTAGTCCGCGGAATGACTATTCTCGTCAACGCCGCTCATCGTGAAGCGATAGAGTCCACGCTAGGTGATAAACCAGCAGTCGCCCCGATGCTCAACGAACGCCCGCACCGGAGCCTGGACGATTCGCTCCTGGCGGGTCGTCGAGTCGATCTCCTGCAGGCTGACCCGGTCGACCTGCCAGTGGTTGACGCTCTGAAACGCAATCCGCCCCAGATGGGTGCCGATTCGTCGGGTCATTCGGGAGCTGGCAGCACCAAGCGCTTCGGGATCGTAGTCGTCGGTTTCAAACGCGTAAGAGCTGACGACTGCCTGATCGCCGTGCGCGAAGTACCAGATGCCGCGGGTGGCAACAGCGTCCGTAATCGGTTCGGTCGTCGTCTGCAACAGCTCCGGTCCGGCATAGGAACCACCAGAGCCGGTGTTGACCCGATACACGCGGTCGTTTTGAGCCAGATAACAGGTACCGTCCCAGATGGTGAACCACGTCCGTGCAGACGGGTCGAACGCGTCGCC
>SKKR01000413.1 GCA_007123655.1 Thermomicrobiaceae bacterium | reverse complement strand
GCGCGCCGGCCCGCGCCCGCCTCAGGTCCTTATGCTGAGCGTCGAGAATGACCTGGTCGTTGGTGTATGAGTGCACTGTCGTCATGAACCCGCGCTTGATGCCGTAGGCATCGTGAATGACCTTTGCGACCGGCGCCAGGCAGTTCGTCGTACAGGACGCGTTTGAAATGATGTGATGGTTGGACGGGTCGTACTGGTCTTCGTTGACGCCAAGGACGACCGAGAAGTCTTCATTCTTCCCCGGCGCACTGATGATCACTTTCTTTGCGCCGGCGTCGATGTGTGCTTTCGCCTGAGCGGCGTCGGTAAACAGCCCAGTGGACTCGATGACGATATCAACGTTGTTCTCACCCCAGGGCAACGATGCAGGGTCACGCTCCGAAAAGACCTTGATCTCGTTTCCATCGATGACCAGGGCGTCATCGGTAGACTCAACATCGGCATCGAATCCGCCGTACGTCGAGTCATACTTCAGCAAATGGGCCAGCGAATGAGGGCTTGTCAGATCATTTACCGCAACGACCTCGATATCGCCTTCGTACTCGTACAGAATCGCCTTCAGCAGCTGGCGACCGATTCGTCCAAACCCGTTGATTCCGACGCGTGCACTCATCGCTGAACCTCCTTCGCGCCGGGAGCGCGTAGCGTGCCCGGCTTGTGTGTTCCATTTCGTTCGATTGGCTGTCTCGCCAGTTCAGGTCTCTTGCCAAGGCCCTCATTTTGATAGTCCGCGTCTGAACGGAACCGCGCATGCCGGTGCTCCTGCGCCAACTGAATCAGCGCGTGTGAAAGCTTCTCCGGGTCATGACGCAACGGGAACTCCCGGTTGACGACATCCTCGAGGACCACTCGAACGGAACCGTCCAGACGGTCAAGTCCGCTCAAACCGACCTCGCGGACTTCCCATTCCGGTCGTACGAATGCTTTCGTTGGCTCCAGATTACTGTTGACAAGTACGTGGTCGACGATGCCACGGCCAACGTGTTCCTCCAGTGCCAGAACGTGGTCCACGGCCTCGAACTCATCGGTCTCGCCGCGTTGCGTCGCCACATTGCAGACATAGACCCGCGCGGCTTTCGACGCTCGCACAGCGTCCGACAATCGATCCACGAGCATGTTCGGCAATACCGAGGTATAGAGGCTACCGGGGCCAAGAATGATCAGATCCGCGGACAGGATCGACAACAGGGCCGGCTCGTACGGGGACGGTCCTCTCGGGTCCAGAAAAACGCGCTTGATCTTGCGTCGCTCTTCGACGATCGCCGATTCGCCTTGCACCGTGGTCCCGTCCACCATTTCCGCGCAGACAGTGATGTTCGCAAGCGAGGACGGCATGACCTTTCCCCGGATCGCGAGCACTCTGGACGTTTCCGCGACTGCTTGTTCGAAGCTACCAGACACCTGCGTGAGCGCGGTGATGAAAAGGTTGCCAAAGCTGTGACCGTCGAGTGTCGAGCTTTCCTGCTCGAACCGGTACTGAAACAGGTCACTCATCAACGTCTCTGAGTCCGCGAGCGCGACGATGCAGTTTCGAATGTCTCCCGGTGGAGGCATATTGAACTCTGTCCGCAGCCGTCCGGAGCTACCGCCATCATCGCCAACGGTCACCACAGCCGTGATATCGAGGTCACGATGTTTCAGGCCGCGCAACAACGTGGAGAGGCCAGTTCCGCCACCGATGGCCACCACGCGCATTTCCGGCTGGCGCGGGCCGAATCGATGCGCCTGAATGATCTCGGCCAGCGGCTGGTCATCGCCATTTCGCGTGTCCCAGAACGGCGCGAGGAGAGACCGGCTCAGTTGGTAAAACCCGCCGATAATGAACACGAGGCCGACGGCGGCCATCAGAATCTCCCGATATGGATGAGGGATGAACTGAAGCGTGACGGTCTGGACGAAGTTGGTCAGGCTTGCCGGGAACTCGTAGTTTCGATACAGCCAGGCGAGTGCCATCGCGATCGCCAGACTTGTCAGCACGAGTCCCATGAGAAGGGCAAGAATCCAGCGCTTGATTGCCATTCCCGGACGTAGCCACATCCGAAGGTTCATTGCAGCCCTTCCCGCAATTAGAGGTGCCCGAGGTGACCCATCGAGGTCACGCGGATTATAGCATGGACACGCGCATTTCTCGGGCCACAGTTGCGTCGATCTTCATTGTGAGCACGGTGTTACATCTGCTATACTTCTGTGCGGAATTGAGATGCCCGGCGGGAAGTGGGCAATGCCCACTTTAATTTTTGCCCGGAACCGGGCCGTACGGCATCGAGACGCGATCTCCCACTCCTAGCGTCAACAGGTCGTTACAGCCGGGAGACAATTGAATACGGAGGTTTACCTTCCCATGAAAAGTGATTTTTACACCGCGATCGCCCAGATTGCCGCCGAACGGGGAATTCCCCGGGAAGCCGTCATGCAATCAGTCGAGCACGCGTTGCAGACGGTTTACAAGAAAATGACGGGGTCAGAAGAAGAGGTCGAGGTCGATCTCGACTCCGAATCCGGCCAGATCCGGATCTTCGTGACGCTCAACGTGGTTGAGCAGGATACCGAGGAACTCGGCACGAACGACATCCGCGTCGAGGACTCCCGGACAACGCACCCGGACGCCGTCGTCGGCGATCAGATCAGGCTCGACAAGACGCCGAAGAACTTTGGCCGAATCGCGGCCCAGACGGCAAAGCAGGTCGTCCTGCAGCGCATCCGCGATTATGAGCGTGACAGTGTCCACTCCGAGTATATCGACCGGGTCGGCGAGGTACTCAACGGTGTGGTGCAGCGTGCTGATCCAAGGGCGGTCATTATCGATCTCGGCAAAGCTGAGGCCGTGATGCCGGCGCGCGAGCAGGTCCCGACGGAACGATACCGACCGGGACAGCGGCTGAAGGTGTACTTGTTGGAGGTCAACAAGGACACACGGGGACCACAGGTCATCGTCTCTCGTACGCATGCACAGCTCATCAAGCGGCTCTTCGAGCTCGAAGTACCGGAGATCTTCTCGGGTGCGGTCGAGATCATGGCCGTTGCGCGGGAGCCAGGATTGCGCTCGAAAGTCGCCGTCGTCGGGCGACAGGACAAAGTCGACCCGGTCGGATCCTGTGTTGGCGTTCGCGGCGTGCGCATTCAGAACATCGTCAACGAGCTCTATGGCGAGAAGATCGACGTTATCGAGTGGTCCTCTGATGTCCAGACGTTTATTTCGAACGCGCTGAGTCCTGCTAAACCGATCAGCGTCACGCTGAACGAAGAGGAGCACGTCGCCCGGGTGATCGTTCCGGTTGATCAGATGTCGCTGGCGATCGGGAAGGACGGTCAGAATGCCCGTCTGGCATACAAGCTAACCGGTTGGCGAATTGACATCAAAGATCCGGAAACGCTTCGCGGAGAAGATGGAGACTTCTTCTTCGAGCCTGCATCGACATTCGGAGAGGCGCCGGACGACATTCTCGGATTCGGGCGACAGCCGCGTCTCGTGCGCCCTGATGGAACGTTCAGCGTGCGCGACCGCGAGTTCGGGCCACTGCCGAACGATCTGATCGCAATGAGTGTCGACGTTGAAGTGATCGATGACGAGGTTCACGTCTATTACAACCGCGACTTGCGGGCCCGGTTCAACTTTGAGTCCGGCGCGGAGCTTCCCCTGACGGAAGAGGAGAGTTCCCAGGTCTAGGTCAGAGCCCGTGCATGGCATCACTGGTCGAAGGAGCCAGGCAACGATGACCGAGCACACGACACAGAAACAACGCTCACGTGGCCGGCGACGGCCGAAACACGTCCCACAGCGCACGTGTGTGGCATGCCGTGAGAAAGAAGCAAAACGTCAATTCGTGCGAATCGTGCGGACGCCGGAAGGGACGGTCGAAATCGACCTGACCGGCAAGAAAAACGGACGCGGCGCGTATCTGTGCACGCGACGGTCCTGCTGGGATAAAGCAGCGTCCGGAAGCGTGCTGGAACGGGCGCTCAAAGTCACACTCGATCAGCAGATACGGGATCAGTTGCATCGCTACGCTGATCACCATTTTCGCGACGAGTAGCTCGTATCCACGGGTGCCGCGCCATGAGCAACCAGGGAGGTAACGATGAGTCAGAACACCAGACAGGGCCGTGGCAAAGGTGCGCGTGGAAAAGGCGGGGGCAACAAGGGACGGGGCCAGCAGCCGAACCGTCCACCGGTGCCTCAGGCCCAGGCGACCACAAAGCCGAGTGCCGCCGCGACTGCTGAACCAGTCGTGCTCGGGACGATTGTCTCGGTTGGCGAGCTGTCAGAATCACTGAGCATGCCGCCGGTCGACGTGATCAAGTCCCTGATGGCCAAAGGCGTAATGGCCAGCATCAACCAGCAGATTGATTACGATACTGCCGCAGCCGTCGCCGAAGACCTGGGATTTCGAGTTGAACAACATGTTCCCGAAGTGGTCCAGGAAGCTGATCGAGACCTGGAGCAGCGCCAGGGCGAACGGGACGAAGGTGCGATCACACGCCCGCCCGTCGTCACCATT
>SKKR01000062.1 GCA_007123655.1 Thermomicrobiaceae bacterium | reverse complement strand
TCCGGTTTCCGCTCGGCAGCCAGGAGCACGAAGATCAGGAAGATCAGTAGAATGCCGGCCGCGATCGAAAACCCGCCGAGCAGCATGAAGACCGTCATGAAGGAATCGCCGGCGGCCTCGGCTTCATCAAGCATGTCCTGCTTGACCGGCGTCACGTCGTAACTCGTTCCGGCCAGGACCGCCCCGATCGCGGCGACCGCGTCATCGGTTCGTTCCACACCGGACTCGACGTCGCCCTGGTTGGTAACGACGATGCCGGTCAACGCGTCGTCGTAGTCCAGCAGTTGCTGGGCGTAGGACAGCGAAACGGTGAAACCGCCCGGCATGCCGGAACCCTGCACCCCGGTCAGGAATGAGTCCTCCGCAATCGCGTGCACGGTCAGCTCATGTGGTTCGTTGGCGACGAAGATCAGGAACGAGTCACCCGGAGAGAGACGCAGTTCGTCCGCCATCTTTTCGCTGAGGACGGCCTGGCCATCCGGAAGTTCGCCGGGGTCGATCGCGTTGCCGTCAAGGTCTTCCAGCCCGCCGAACGCGTCGATGGCGCTGGCTTCGAGACCGGTGAGCATCATCGCCGGCTCGGACCGGTTCGTCTCCGGGACGATCGCCGGGACCTGCTCGCTGACGATGCCCATGAACCCGTCGATGGCGGGTTCGTCCGCCGTCTCGGCCCTCAGTTCCTCGAGCAAGGACGCGGGTACCGTCTCGCCCGTCTGCAGGGCGGGCGCCGGAGACTCCGGGTCAGCCGTCTGGTCTGTCGCTTCCCCGCCGGTCGAAATTGTCTGATCGATCTGCCCGACGTAGGTGTAGACCTCGCTGCGGATGCTCTGGCTCATGGTGTCGCCGGTGGTCAAGGCGGCGGCGATGATCAGGGTACTGAGCATCAGCCCGATGACGATCAGGACCGTCTGGGCCGGTCGTCGCGGGATGTTGCGCACGCCCATCCGGAAGATGACCCGGTTCCGGATCAGGATATAGGCACCCACGAGCAGGCAGAGTCCGAAGACGATCAGGAGCACGTTGAGAACGGAAGCTATCGGTATTCCGAAGATGTTTTCCATAGATTAGCTCCCGTTTCGCCCGTCATAGATGATCTGGCCGTCGTTCATGCGGATGATCCGGTCGCACATGTCACCGATCCGGGGGTCGTGGGTGACCACCACAAACGTCTGGCGATTGCGCTGGTTGAGATCGCGCATCAGCGCCATGACCTCGTCCGCCGTCTGGGAGTCGAGATCGCCGGTCGGCTCATCCGCCCAGACGATCGCCGGGTCGTTGACTAGGGCTCGGGCGATGGTGACGCGCTGACGCTGACCGCCGGAGAGTTCGGCGGGGCGGTGACTGGCCCATTCCCTGAGTCCCACATGCTCGAGAATCTCGAGCGATCGCTGGCGAGCGTCGCGTGTCCCAGTGCCACTTACGAGCAGGGGAAGCTCGGTATTCTCGACAGCCGTCAGCACGGGCAGCAGGTTGTAGAACTGGAACACGAACCCCATCTCCCGCGCGCGGAAGCTGGTTCGCTTGTTGTCGGAGAGCTTCGCCAGGTCGGTTCCTGCTATCAGAATGCTGCCGGAGTCGATCTCGTCCAGCCCGGACAGGCAGTTGACCAGGGTGGTCTTGCCGCAGCCGGACGGTCCCATGATCGCGACCATCTCACCGCGATTCACCGTGAGGTCAACGCCCTGCAGTGCGTCCACCCGGATCCGGCCGGTCTCGTAGGTTTTGACGACGCCGGTCGCCTGGATGATCGCATCCTGGGCGTCAAGATCGACGGCGATATCGTCCGATTTCGGCAGAGTCTGACTCATGACGGCTCGACCTTTCCAGCGTACGGCTATCAGTGTTCACGGGCACAATAGTAGGGACCCGGTTAGCGGTCCGGAAATGACGCTTACCAGTCAATCAGGGGTAAGGGTAACCCTACCAAACTGGAACCATAGCCACACCGCAATAATTGCACAACGAGCAGAGGGATAGCCTTGACCGGGCGAACTGGTCACCTGTGAACTGTACTTCGGGACAGGTCGGGACCAGGGCTGCAAGCATGGAACGCAAACCGGGGATGGTCAATTGGCCATCCCCGGAGGCATGCAGGTGATAGGTCGGGATATCAGGCAGGACTCGCCTGGGACGCATGCTCCAGCTTCCGGGCAAACGCTCGCACTTCGTTCGCGAACTCCTCCGGTCGCTCGGCGTAGACGACATGGCCGCAGTCCGGAAACTCAACAAATCTGCCGTTCGGAAGTGAGTTCGCGACCAGTGTCGTTAACGTCCTGATGAATTCGGGGCTGTCCACTCCACTGGTGACGAGCACTGGATGCTCGATCCCGGCAAGTCCAGCCTCGGTAATGGTGGTGCCCTCACTCTGAATCGCGGCGAACAACATGGGGTAGTTGTCCCGCAGGCGGTTACGGCGCTCCTCGTTCAGCTGCTCCCAGAGCTGCGCACAGACAACTTCGAAGAACGCGTCGACTGCCGCTCGCTGTCCGGATCGATCGACGGCCTCCTGGATCCGCGGACCCACGAGTTCCCGAAACTCTTTACCTACGTTCGAATCCAGATTGAGCAACGGTGGTTCGATAACTACAGCAGCGCGCGCGTGATCCGGATACCGGTGCAGAAGTTCGAGCGAGATCGCTCCACCCGCGCTGCTACCGACGAGGACCGGCCGGCCCAGATCCAGCGCGTCGACCAGCGCCGCGAGATCATCGACGTGCGTCCGGAAGCTCTGATCTTCGGTTCCCGGTTCGCTGCGACTGTGCCCGCGACGGTCATAGGCGATGCAGGTGAATTCCGCCGAGAGACGGTCGAACATGTCCCGATAGTTTTCGGCGTCCCCGCACATTCCATGGACGAAAAGGAGGGTCATATCTCCCTCTCCGGCTCGGTCGTAATGGATCCGGATATCTCGAACATCGATCTTCGGCATCGTGGCCTCCTGTTCCTGTCGGGTCTGCGGATCGATGGGAACAGAATAGCCCTGGGTTCAGGCAGGCCGCATCGGGCGAACACCCCATTTCCGGGGAGGATCAATCCAGCAGTCGATGAGCCATCGCGAAGACGGCGGCACCGGCCCTGGAGGAGACGTCGGTCTTCAGATAGATGTTCTCGACATGCCGGCCAACCGTCTTCGGGGAAATCGACAGGTGGTCGGAGACCTGCCGATTGGTCCAGCCACGGGCGATGAGCCGGAGGACCTCGACTTCGCGGTCCGTCAGATCCGCGGGCCAGGAGCGGCGGGCTCGCTGCTTCCTGACCCCTGCGACGACAAGTGCCGCGTCGACCGCATCCCGGTCGAGACTGCCGGACCGCGCCTCGCGTTCAAGGACGCGAGCCGCGTCATCGTGTGACAGCGCTTGCCGATGCGGACGGTGGGCACAGAGTGCCGCGAGGACATCCGCGACCGCCAGAATGCGCGCCGGGACCGAAAGCTGCTCCGCCTGGAAGGACCGGTGATACCCGCTCCCATCCAGCCGTTCGTGGTGGGAAGCAGCAACTTCGGCCATCGGCGCCAGCGCACCACAGTTGGAGAGGATCCGGTGCGTGTAATAGGGATGGAGGCGGACACGCTCCCACTCCTGCGTGGACAGCGGTCCCGGTTTGTCCCAGATACCGTTTTCGACCCCGACCCGGCCGATATCGTGCACCAGGCCCGAATGCTGAAGGGATCGCTGCTGCTGGCTGTCGAGTCCAAGCTCCCGCCCCGTCCCTTCGGCGAGGTCGGCAACGGTTCGGGAATGGCCTCTCGTCCAAGGAGACTTGAGGTCGACGAAATCGGCAAAGACCGTCAGAAAAGTTGTGAGTCGGGCAGAAGGAATCAATATGTGGGGACTCGTCTCCCGGTCGAGAATGATTTCCCAACCATCAGCATGGTCGTATTCTGAGAGGATAGCCGCACCCTCCCGCAAGTAAGTGTCGACGACCGCCGGATCGTACGCGCGCCCAGCCCGGTCGCGTAGTCGTTCTCCTGGGTTCTCGCCGAGCCGTTCGAAGATGTCAGCGTCTTGCGAAACCAGGAGAATGCGCACAGCGATCGGGATCTCGTCTCCGCGCAGGCCATCCGGAAAGCCTTTGCCGTCCCAGCGTTCGAACGCGTGACTCAACGCAAGGATCACGTCGGTGCCGAGGCCCAGCCGGCGCCCGAGCATGGCCGCGACTTCACAGTGCATGGAAAGTGAGCGTGCCATTCCGTTCGGATCGGAAAAAACCCGAACCAGCGAAGCCAGGCGCGTAAGAAGCGGCTGACCAACACCAACGTTCCGAACGAGCGTCGTCAATATTTCCCGATTTGAACCAGCGACCACCGGGGACGTATTGAGGTGGAACTCACGGTCGTCACCGCCCGCCATCCGTGCGGTCTCCGCGGTATCGGCGGTACAGCCGACCATCGAAAGAAGTGTGACCTGGAGCACGGTGCGTTGCTCGTCAGGCGTGCAACCAGACAACTCGGCAAGCCGAACACCGAGGTAGCAGCTTCGCAACGTGTGGCCAATCGGCTGCC
>SKKR01000239.1 GCA_007123655.1 Thermomicrobiaceae bacterium | reverse complement strand
CCGGCCGGACCTCGACGTGGACCTCGTTGCCGGCGCCCCCGTCGATCATCGAGTAGACGAACGTTTCAACCCCGTTCGGCGAGTATTCATACTGGCCGGATTGCTGCATCCCCAGAACGCCAGTCAGGACGCTGCCGAGCGGCTCCTGTTCGGCAACGGTCAACCGGACGGAGTGCAGTCCCTTGATCTGGTGCTCGGCCGGGACCGGGCTCTCGTCCCAGGGATCGCCGCCCTGCTTGCCGCCGTCAACGACCAGTTCCAGACGCTGTCCCTCTTGGTCTGTGAAGGCAAGCGCCTGAGCCCCGTAACGGTCGAACGGTCCCACAACCTCGATCCCGCTCTGGGTCAGCCGCTGCTGCCAGTAGTCGAGCGAGTCACCGGAATCGATCCGCAAGGCAGTCGAGGAGATCAGGCCGTGGCCGAACCGAGTTTCACCGGCGTGCGGCCAGTCGAAGAATGTGACATCCGTTCCCGCGGAACCGGCTTTGTCCGCGTAGAAGAGATGGTATACCGAGACGTCATCCTGGTTGACTGTCTTCTTGACCAGCCGCATTCCCAGTGTCTCGGTGTAGAATCTGACGTTCTCCGGCGCCCGGGCGGTGATTGCGGTCAAATGGTGGAGTCCTGCTAACCTGAGCATCGTTCCTCTTTCCTGATCAGTTCGTCAACCGTTCACGTCGCAAAGCGCACATTTCGAACCAACGCCGGCTGTGTGCTCAGCACGCCGGAGTCGCGCTGGATCACAATACTATCACGTTGATAGTGAGACGGGAAACGATCTGAATTGCCGACCTGCTAACTACTGGAACGGTTGTTGCTTCCAGATAGGCTAGCGGTTTCGTCACCTGACGAAGCGCCAGCATGCGTCTGAAAACGTGAGCGGGGATTCCTGTGAGCATAATTGGCTGGATCATCATCGGTGGCGTCGCCGGGTGGCTGGCGAGCCTGATCATGGGCACCAGCGGGCGGCAGGGTTGTATCACGAATATCGTGCTCGGCATCGTTGGAGCGCTGGTCGGCGGGATCATCTGGGGGATGATCAGCGGGGATGACTTCGTCGCCGAGTTCAGTATCGGGACGTTGCTGGTGGCGACGCTCGGTGCTGTGGTTATCCTGGCGATCTACCGTGCTCTGACGGGAGCGCGGCCCGCGTGACACGAGCGCTGAGACTCAAACTCCTGAAGAACTGGTGGGAGCGCATCAGGACCAGCCTCTGGTTCGTTCCGACTGTGCTTATCGTCACGGCCGTTGCAATCGCCCTGATCATGCCGGAAATCGATCGCGGCCTGGAGGACGACGATCTCTCGGTTCCTCCCTGGATCTTCGGCGGCAGTGTGGACGGCGCGCATACGCTGCTTTCTACCGTCGCCGGGTCACTGATCACCATCGTTGGCGTACTTTTCTCGATCACTATCGTCGTCCTGCAGCAAGCCGCGTCGCAATTCACTCCCAGGGTGATGGGCAACTTCATCCGGCAGACCGGGACCCAGTTGACGCTGGGGATCTACCTGGCAACGTTTCTCTACGCACTGTTGATCTTGCGACTGGTTCGAGGTGAAGACGCACAGGCGGAGGAGTTCATCCCCCGGTTCTCGATCGCGTTCGCCCTGGTCCTCGCGACAGCCTGTCTCGGTTTTCTGGTCTATTTCATTCACCACATGGCGACTTCACTGCAGGCTTCTGCCGTTCTGTCGAACGTCAACCGGGAATTCCGAGAGGACGTCGGCCCGCTCTATCCGGAACACATTGGCGAATCGGCCCACGATGAGGACATGTCGCTTGAAGAGTTCAGGCGCCAGTACATGAGAGCGCCCATTTACCGCATTGCGGCCGAACGATCGGGTTATCTTATGAGCGTTGACGACGACGCCATCGTTGCCAACGCCTCGGATACGGAAGCCATCGCGATCATTCCGCAAATCGGCGACTTCGTTGTACGCGGAACGACGATCATCGAAGTGAGCGAGACGCGGGAACTCTCTGATGAGCAACGGCACAGCATCGCGGAGTGCCTCGAACTTGGATCTGAACGCTCACGGTTCCAGGACCCGCTGTTCAGCATCCGGCAACTGGTCGACATCGCGCTGAAGGCACTCTCCACGGGCGTGAACGATCCGACTACGGCGACAAACGCGATCTCGATGCTGGGAGACAGCATTGCACTTCTGGCCGGAAGGAAGTTTCCGGAACGGGTGCGCCGGGTGTCGCGAGACGAGGACGATTCACGGGAAGGCGTCTACGTCTGGACAAACCGTCCGCCGTTCAGTGTCTATGTTGACTCCGCGTTCTCCGAGATCCGACGAGAGGCGATGGACAACGTTTCCGTTGCTGTCGATCTGGCCGAGACAATCGGGGCGATCGGTGACTCGATTACGGTCCGGGAACGCGCGGAGCCGTTGCGCCAGGTGCTGGACGACCTGCAGCGTGGACTTCCGGCGGCCGGGTTCGACGAGCGGGATGAGCGGCTGATCCGAGAGCGGATCGAGGCCGCGCGACGGGAACTGACCGTTGGCCAGGCGTCAGGTCCGGGTTGTTGACGTTGCCGCGACGTGGATGACGCCGCCGGAGCTTCGCCGCTCGGTCCGCTCAGGCTGTTCGACCGCTTCGAGGGTCTCGACCACCTGCTCCCGGGTCAGGGTCTCCTCGTCGATCAGGCGCTCGACGAGTCTGTCCATGTCTTCCCGATAGTCACCGACCATGCGGGTGGCGACCCCCATCGCCTCCGAGATGAGTTCCTGCGACGCCTGTTCGGCTCTCCCGAGGAGTTCATCGCTGAGCGACCGCTCCTGACCCATCTCGCGACCCAGAAAGACGTGCTCCTCCCCGAGTCCCAGGTAATACGGGCCAATCCGGTCGCTCATGCCCCAGAGACCGACCATGCGCCGGGCGATTCGCGTCGCCTCTTTAAGGTCGTTCTGCGCGCCCGTGGTCATCTCATTGAAAACGAGTTGTTCCGCGGCTCGCCCGCCCATCAGAATCGCCAGGCGGCCGATCAGGTAGCTACGGGTGTAGTTGAACCGGTCCTCGGTCGGAGCCTGCATGGTGACACCGAGCGACTGCCCGCGAGGAATGATGGAGACCATCCGGAGCGGATCGGCCCCGGGCGTGCGATGCGCTATGACCGCGTGACCGGCCTCATGGTAGGCGATCACTCGTTTTTCTTCGTCGCTCAGCACAAGCGGGCGTTCCGCCCCGAGAATGATCCGGTCCAGCGCCTCGTGGAACTCCTGTTGTTCGACCACCTTCTTGTTCTTCCGGGCTGCGATCAGCGCCGCTTCGTTTACCAGGTTGGCCAGATCCGCCCCGGAGAATCCGGGTGTGGCGCGGGCGATCATCTCCGGCTCGACATTGTCGGCCAGTGGCACTTTCTTCAGGTGGATGCCGAGAATCGCCACCCGTGCCCGGCGATCCGGTAGGCCGAGCGCGACCTGCCGGTCGAACCGTCCCGGTCGCAGCAATGCCGGATCGAGCACGTCCGGCCGGTTCGTCGCTGCCATGACGATGATCTCGTCGTGGGCCTCGAACCCGTCCATTTCGACCAGAACCTGGTTCAGCGTCTGTTCTCGCTCGTCGTTCCCGGATCCGACGCCGGCAAACCGTTGCCGGCCGACCGCGTCGAGTTCGTCGATGAACACGATCGCCGGAGCGGACTTCTTGGCTTTCTCGAAGAGATCTCGAACCCGGCCGGCACCCACACCGACGAACATCTCCACGAACTCCGACGCGCTGACGGAGTAGAACGGCACTCCGGCTTCCCCGGCCACCGCGCGGGCAAGCAGCGTCTTTCCCGTCCCCGGCGGTCCGACGAGCAGGACTCCTCGCGGAAGCCGGGCGCCGATCTCGTGGAATTTCGCCGGATGCTTGAGAAAGTCGACGACCTGCATCAGCTCGGCTTTGGCCTGATCTTCCCCGGCGACGTCCGCGAACGTTATCTTCGGTTTCGCGGTGTCGTAGAGCCGAGCCTTCGATTTCGTGAAGCTCATGAACTCCTGTCCACCGCGCCCGGCCGCGCCAGAGCGGTTCAGGAACAGCAGCATCCCGATGATCAGAAGGACCGGCAGTCCGAGCAGCAGGTAGATACCCCAGCCCCATCCCTCGCTGGGCGTCTCTGCGCTGATAGCCACGCCTTCTCGCTCCAGCAGTGTCAGAAAGTCCGCCTGCGCGGCTTCGGGGATAGTCGATTCGAACCCGCCCACCGGCTCGATTTCGGCGGCGTCAACGCCTTCCACAGGCGATTCCCCGGGTTCCAGGACCCGGCCTTCGTAAATCCGTACCGACTGGACGAATATACCGGCCGCTTCCTGTCCAGTGAGCGTAATCTCCGAGACGTTACCGGAATCGACCTGACGCTGGAGCTCCGTATAGCTCAGCGTCTCCCGGTCAGTCGCCCCGGGAAAGAGGAAAAACAGTGCGAAGACCACCATCGCGACGATGAAGGCCCAGACGAGCCAGCCGGCGAGCGGCGGTTTCGTCTGGCCGTTAGCTTTCCCTGGTTCATCCTGTTGCTGGTTCGATCTGTCT
>SKKR01000540.1 GCA_007123655.1 Thermomicrobiaceae bacterium | reverse complement strand
TCTCGGTTTCCAGTTACGGTATCGAAGATCCGCGTCCAGGCAGCACGTTCCTCATCACTCCCGATCGCATGGTCGAACTGATCATCGTATGTCCCCGCCTGAGAATCCCAGTAATCACTTACTTCGCGGACGCGTTCATTCACAGCGGCAAATCTCCCAGCAGTATTGGTTGATCTCGGTTCCGAGCAAACGGCCTGCGGCGGGTGAACCGCCGCACAGCAGGGCGAATACGGTCCGGTCAGAAACGTCGAGGCGGAGCTCGACGACTACCGATTGTCTCGATCGTTGTCGGGCTTCTCATCGTCCTCGGGCTGTTCCGAATCGAGTGACTCCAGAATCCGATGGTCCATTCCGGTTTCTTCTGGGGGTACGAACCACCTTTCCCCGGGTTTCGTTTCAGGGGAGACGGGTAACGACGCCTTCCAGCGCCGATAGTGATCGCTGACGTAGTCCTCGGTGTCATACAGGGACTCGGTGACCGCAGCCGGGTCGTCGTCCGGAGCCGGCATGGGGATCGGGCGGTCGGTCCAGTCTTCCGGCCGTGATGGACCGCTTCCGCTGGCACCGCCGTTGGTGGAGCCGGGAGACGTTGCGCCGGACATCCGCCTGGTCTCCTCCGCGGGTGACATCTCGCGCCCGGCTGGTTCGGCCTTGTACACGGCCTGTGCTGCCAGCGCGTCGTGGTAACGCGGGTCTCCGACGTCGGAACGCCCGGCGTTCGCGAAGTGCGACCGTGCTTCGTCGCTCGTCAGATACACCAGCACCAGAATCGCCACGATCGTCCAGATCGGAAAACCGATCAACGCGAACGCCGCCAGCACGATCGCGCCGAGACGCGACCATTCACGCATTCGCAATAATCCCCAGCCGACGACCACCGAGGCGACGGCGAACCCGATCAGGATCGCCAGCGCTCCCGTGAGCAGGAGCAGCGAAGCCAAAAGCCCTTCCGCCCCGTCTACCGCGATCAGCAGGCCCGGAAAGAGGACGGTCGGGATCAGACAGCTGAGCAGCAGGAGGATTCCGGCGGTAACGAACTGGTAGATCGCAATCAGCGTGATGAATTCGGGACGCTGAGCCGATGCGGTGGAACTCGACGGATTCATGCGCCAATGCCAATCATCTGGGTCGCGACAGCTGGTGGGCCGATTCGCTCAGAGCATACACGCGACGAGGGGAGATTGTCCGGTGTATCGCCGGAATGCGGCAAGAGCACCGCGCTGCGGCCGTAACCGGGAAACCTGCGCCCGGCGTTATGTTAATGTACCGGGTGAGCGATCACTGACAGATCTGCTATCATAGTGAGGTGCGAACGTCAGATCCGGATTCCCGGGAAGTACCCGGGATGGGGAGTCGATTTTCGTAAATGTCCGTCGTTAGGGGAGTCTCATGGTACGAACCATGTTCCTGAATAGCACCGCGGTAGCCGGACTAACACCGCGCATGACGACGGCTGGTTCCTCTTCAATGTGCCGGTCCAAGGTCTCCTCGATGTCATCATCACGCTCATCATCAGCGATGAAACGCTGGGTGGTGGTCGATGTTGATGATTTGGAGGTCTGTAGGGATGGCAACCAAGCGACTGGCAATTGATCTCGACGGCGTACTGACAGAACCTCCAGTACGCCTTGCCCACGCGGCCAATGAGCACTGGGGACTGGATCTCCCGGATCACGCGTTTGTTGATTCGGCGGGTCTCAATGTTCCCGATCATGTCCGCGAGTGGGTGTATCTCGAAGGAGGGCCGGCTTCGTCGCTCGAAGCGGCGCCGTGGGCACAGGATTTTTTGAAGCGAGTTATTGAAGAGTTCGGACAGGACCGTGTCCGTATCATCACGGCCCGTCCGGAATGTGTCTCGTCGGCCACTCGGGAGTGGCTCGACCGGAATGGATTTCCAGACGTCGACGTTGTGTTTGCCGAGGACAAGGTGCCGGTCGCGATCGAGGCCGGTGTTACCCACGCGATCGAGGACAGCCTGCGCCACGGGGCGGATTACGCCCGACACGGCATTCGCTGTTGCTTGATCTCGCCGGAACGCGGCCAGCCGGAAGATTCCAACCGGATTACCCGGGTGCCGGATCTCCGGTCGGCATACCGACATCTCGTCGGACGTCATGACGGAAGCACGAGTGAAGATCGTTTTGATACTGATTTTGATGACGGTGAATCACGTGAGCGGAGTATCGAGATGAGTCAGACAGATCCGGCGATGCGATCGCGGCAATACCGGATCGTTGTGAGTGATGTTATTGATCAGCAGGCCAGGCGGCTGCTGGAAGAGCAGGCCGAACTTGTTGATGTTGATGGCACGAATCTCGATGAGTTGACCGCGGCGCTGCCCGGCGCGGACGCGCTTATCGTTCGAAGTGAAACCCAGGTTACGCGGGAGGTGCTGAGCGCTGGCACCAACCTCAAACTCGTTGCGCGTGCTGGTGTCGGCGTCGACAACATCGACGTTGATGCGGCGACCGAGGCAGGGGTGCTCGTGCTGAACGCGCCGGGTGCGAACGCGATCTCCGCGGGCGAGCACACGCTTGGCCTGCTTCTGGCGCTGGCGCGCTCGATCCCGGATGCGAATAATGCCGTCCACAACGGCCGCTGGGAACGGAAGCGTTTCAAACCGTTCGACATCAATGGCAAGACGATCGGCATCGTCGGCCTTGGCCGGGTCGGTGGGGTACTGGCCCAGCGACTTCAGGGATTCGATGTCAAGCTCATTGCCTATGATCCGTATATCTCCCGGGATCGTTTCAAGCAGATGCACTGCGAGCCTGTTAGCTACGACGAGCTGCTGGAGCGGGCAGACGTGATTACGTTCCACGTTCCGGCGACTCCGGAGACCGTGGACATGCTGGACCGGGAAACGCTCGACCGGGTCAAGCCCGGCGCCATCGTACTGAACTGCGCCCGGGGCGAGATCGTGGACGATGAAGCACTCGCCGAGGCCCTCCGCGATGGACGTCTTGCCGGCGCCGGGGTGGATGTCTTCCCGAGCGAGCCGGCACATCAGAGCCCGCTCTTCGGCCTTCCGAACGTGGTGCTGACGCCGCACATCGGTGGTTCGAGCGGCGAAGCACTGGCGAAGGTCGGCGATATGATCGGCCGGACGGTTCTGGCGGCGCTCGCCGGCCAGGCGGTGCCCAACGCAGTCAATCTGCCGCCCGCCACGATGAACGCGACCGAACTCCAGCGCCTGACACACGTTGCAGGCGCCGCGGGACATCTGCTCGCCGTGCTGCGGCCGGACCGGCCGGAGAAGCTTCAGGTCTCCGTGAACGGAGTGGTGCCGCGGGAAGTCGTGGAGCATGTTGCGGTGGCCGGACTGGCCGAATCACTCGAGCGCTGGACCAACCGCCGGGTTACCCCGGTTAACGCGAGGCTTGTTGCCGACGAGCTCGGCATGGAGATTTCGACCGTCGTTTCAGATGCGGATCCGGAGCATGTGCCGCAGTTCACCTTCGAAGTGGACGGCCATGTTCCCCACCGCGTCACCGTGCGCTGGGACCGCAGTGATGCCGGTATCCTGGAGGTGGACCGGTTCACGCTGGAGCGACCACTTGCCGGCGACGTCCTGATTACGCATCACCACGATCGGCCAGGGATCGTCGGACGCATCGGGACACTGCTCGGTACGCACGAGATCAACATCGCCGGGATGCAGGTCGGCCGGCACGAGCCGCGTGGCGAGGCGATCATGGTGCTCAATGTGGACGAGCCGATCCCGGAGCACACGATGGACGAGATTATGGCAATGCCGGATGTCTATGCGGCATACGTGGTCTCGCTTCCGCCGTCGCTACCCGGACCGGCAATCGTGTCGGACGATCCGGAAGAACTTTTTCAGACAGCCGCGGACTAGCGCGAAGCGTTCGCACAGATTGAAGCGGGGCCGGTTTGCGCCGGTCCCGTTTTGATTTACGTGGAGGTGCCTGGTGCAAGAGGAGATCCCGTTCAACATTGGGCATCGGATACCGGAGGGGCAGCTCCGTGCAGTCCCGGATGATCTCGATGAGATGCATCGCGCGGTCGATTGGCTGGTTGAGCGGGCGACATCGGCGAAATCGGCTGTGGAGCGGGCGAGAATGCTCGGTCTCGCCGGCGGTTACGCCGGTATTGTGGGCGACGTCGATAGGGCATCGCGCTTGCTCCGGGAGGCCATCGAGTTAGCACAACAGGCCGAGGACCCGAAAATCACGCTTACGCTGCACATCCGCCTGGCTGACGCGATTGCTGGTTCCGGTAGACCGCAGGACGCGGCTGAACTGCTCGAGACGCAGATTCTGCGCATCCACGAAGATCCAACGCTTGAGCCTTTGCGGGACTTCGCCCACCAGCATCTTGGGAAAGCCCTGATCGAAGCGGGAGAGATCCAGGCAGGGATCGATCACCTGGAGCACGCGCTGCGTATTCGCCAGGAGAAAGGTGACCCGGACCTCCGCGCGTCGACGGAGCAGGGGTTGCGGGTGGCACGTGAATCTCCAGAAAAGCACGGTACTTAGCGATATGAACAGTAGGTCCACGGCTGGCCAAACTATCACGCTTC
>SKKR01000288.1 GCA_007123655.1 Thermomicrobiaceae bacterium | reverse complement strand
TCAATCGGCTGATTGACTTTGGTCCGTCCATCGACTAAGGTAGTGGTCGACGTTCAGAGACGTCAGGCGTTGACGAGGACGAGTAACCGGCCGGAACGGAACAGAGAGCCGCGGTAGCTGAGAAGCGGCACCGGAAACGCTGGCGAAAAAGCCCTCCGAGCCTCGTCCCGAACGGGGTTGGACCGGATCGACGCGATTTGTTAATCGATATGTATCGGCGAACAATTGTGTCCGCGTCCGGCGGTATCCGTGAGCCTCTGTGCCCGCGCAATAAGCCGCTGGAGTTTCAACCCCCAGTAGACGACGACGGGTGAGGTTCCCCGTTACCCGAACCGCTGTGTCGCAACACGCATCGTATTGTTGCCGCACAGGCAGAGGTCGCGGACCGCGAGGCCGTGACGAATTGGGGTGGTATCACGAGCCCGACACCGCTCGTCCCCGGACCGGGGATAGGCGGTTTTTTCGTTCTCCGGACCGGTGTAAACGTGGCGACTTCCGGACGAGACGAGAAAGGACGGGCACCACCATGACGTTGCCAAGCATCGAGAAGATCCAGCGATACGTCGCCACGCACTTCAGTCTCTCCGGAAACCTGAAGACCGTTCTCAAGCGACTGAAAGCCGAGAAACCGGGCGGGCGCGGACAACCACTGTCCGTTGCCCGGCCAGCGAGCGTTCACCCAGCTTTCGGCTTTCAGGAAGAGAGAACGGACCAATGGAGATCTTCACAAATCCGCAGTCACCAGCCATAGCCGTCGTTCACGGGCCGCTCAGGCCGGAGGAGCGACTGCTCTTGCGCGAATTCGCGCGGCGTGGCGTTCACGTCGACCGGGTCGACGACCGTCTCATCGAGCTCGACCTGACCGCTCCACCGCCGAGCTACGACGCGGTTCTGGGGCGCAGCGTCTCGCAACAGCGAACCGCTCATCTCCTGGCGTGGTTCGACCGTTGGGGTATCCCGGTAATCAATCGACCGCAGACGCTCAACACCTGCAACGACAAGGTGCTGACCAGCGCCGCACTCGCCGAGGCGGGGGTACCGCAGCCCCGGACACGCGTCGCGTTCACCGTCGATATGGCGATGCAGGCGCTGGAAGAACTCGGGTACCCCGCGGTCGTCAAGCCGGCGATCGGTTCCTGGGGCCGGCTCCTGGGACGAGTCAACGGTCCAGACGCGGCTCGCTCCCTGCTGGAGCACAAGTCCCGACTCGGCGGATTCCATCACGGCACGATCTATCTGCAGGAGTACGTTGAAAAGGCCGGTCGTGACATCCGGGCGTTCGTGGTCGGTGACGTGACGATCGCGGCCATCTACCGGAGTTCCGAACACTGGATAACCAACACCGCTCGGGGCGCGGAGGCATCCAACTGTCCCGTAACCCCGGAGATCGCCGAGCTTTCCGGACGAGCCGCGGCGGCGGTCGGAGGCGGTATCCTTGCGATCGACCTGTTCGAGCATCCCGGGCGCGGATTGTTGCTGAATGAGGTCAATGCGACGATGGAGTTCCGAAACAGCATTCACACGACCGGGGTCGATATCCCGGCCCGAATCGTGGAGTACGTGCTGGATATGTCCGAACATTCCGCTAGCCGAGAGGGAGGAGTTGCCGCCCTTTCGGGTTGATGAGGAAGGTCGCGTGATCAGGAACCAGGACACACCCGGCGCGCTACTGGATCCGACTGATGTCCGGGGCATGTTCGACCGGATCGTGCAGCGGTACGACCTCATGAACCGCCTGATGACCGGCGGCCGGGACGTCGCCTGGCGCCGGGAAGCCGCCCGGATCGCGATCGGCTCCGGGGCGGACCGCGGGATGGATGTCGCAACCGGGACGGGTGACCTGGCTTTCGAGCTCCACCGACAAGGGATTCCGCTCGTCGCCGGAATCGACTTCTCCGGCGGAATGCTCCGCGCGGCAGAGAGTAAGCGCTTGTCAGCGGGGACCAAAGGTGTCACATTCGTTCAGGGCGATGCGATGCACCTGCCATTTCCTGACGCCACGTTCGACGCATTGACCATTGCCTGGGGGCTTCGGAATCTTCCGGACTACGCGGCCGGGATCCAGGAACTGGCGCGTGTCCTGCGCCCGGAAGGCCGCCTGGTCATTCTGGAGATGACCCCTCTGCAGAATCCGTTACTCCGCCGGGCGTTCGATCTCTACTTCCAGAACGCCGTCCCGGTGATCGGCGGGATCATAAGCGGAGACTGGCAGGCGTATCGCTATCTGCCGGAATCGGTCGGTGCGTTCCCCCCAGCGGTTGAACTGGCTGGTATGATGCGTGGTGCAGGTTTGCGCAATGTTCGCTACAAGCTGGTCGGGGGTGGAACCGTAGCCCTACACATCGGCATTCGCAACTGACGGATTATCGGCCCCGACCGGTACACCAGGGGAACGACATGCCCCGTCTGACAAGCTCTCCAGGAAGCCGCAAGCATCTGATCATCTTTGTCATCGCGCTCGTCACCGCGTTGATCGTGTTGCTCGTCAGGGCGGAACCGGCAAGCGCCACTGAGTTCGCCGTCTCCCAGATCACCCCCGAGGAGTATCAATCCGCGGTGACACAGGAGCGCCTGATGATTCTGGGCATGCTCGGGCTGGTAGTCCTGACCTGGTTCTACCTCAAGTGGCGTCCCCCTCCGGACCAGGAAAACGAGCGCGTGCAATCGGACCAGGAGTGAGCAGGGGAGACGGTACCGCGTGCGTTTCGAGATTCAGCCGGAGATATTCGAGATGTTCCCCGGGATGCACATCCCGGCCGTTCTCGCGACTGAGATCAACACCGTCGATCGGGCGGCTGAGGAAATCGCCAGGGAGTGGCAGCAAACCTGGCGAGAGACGGCGGACACTGCCGGCCAGTACGGCAATGCCCAGTCACATCCCCGGGTGAAGCCATGGCGGGAACGGATGCAGGCCGCCGGGTTTCCCGCCAAGAAGTTCCCGAGCTCGATCGAAGCAATGCTCCGCCGCTGTCTCAAAGGCGGTGAGCCATTCTCAATCAACCCGCTCGTTGACCTCTACAACATCGTATCGCTGCGTCACCTGGTTCCGGCTGGAGGGTTCGATGTCGATGAACTCGAGAACGAGGTCCTGGAACTTCGACTAACCCGAGCGGGCGACACGTTCCATGCACTCGATTCCGACGACGTCGAGGACGTTCCACCGGGGGAAATCGCCTACTGTACCGGGAGCGACGTCCTCACCCGGCACTTCGTCTGGCGTCAGTCACGTCGCGCTCTGCTCACGCCGGAAACCACCCGTGCCATCTTCATGGCCGAGGTGCTGGGAAAGGTGGGGGAAACGGTGGCAACAGCGGTGCAGCGGGATCTCGAAGTCAATATCCAGACCTCTCTGAACGCGAGATCCCGAACTGCGTGCCTGACCGTGCAGCATCCGGCTCAACGAATTGACTCGTTTCCTGATATCGACAACGTCCCAGGCGAACTACACTCGTGTCGGCGTTCATCGTCATCTTGAGTGCACTGTCTGGTAGCAGTCGCGTCTCGCCAGATCAGTCATCCACGTGCTCGATCTTGTCCCCCGCACCGTTCTGATTGCACTTTCCTCACGCTGGAGTACATCTCGCGTTCGTAGGCATATCTCCACCTGTGCTGACGTGCGTTTCGAACCGAGTTCCATACTACGAACGTTCAAGGTTCTCCTCGCACCAGTTGTGATCACAGAGCTTTGCGGGCTTCGACCACCGGACACGTAAGCATCACGGCATTTCAGATTGCCACGCTCTTACATCAGCCAGATGTCAGCGCCGGTTCTGCGATGGGATCGAATTGGGCTGAAATCTGACCGCACAACGTCATTCAGAGCAGCCACACGCAATGATCCACCCATGAGAATATGACCCCCTCTCCGAGATGCTTGTCATGTCGGTAACGCAATGATGCGCAATCATCGTGCAACGACTCGGACACACGAATAGAGGAATTGACATGTGTGGAGTCCTGCTATACGATGAGAAAACATTTCCGCAGGGGGTCAAACGTTTGCTGCGAGTGGGGAGGGGAGCAATGCGGCGTCGGCTGGTGTATTCAATCGCCTTGGCACTCCTGGCACTTGGCACGATATCCGTCGTCTCTGCACAAGAGGGACCGGGCAGCAGCCGGGGAACACCCCACAATGATGGGCAATCTGCGGGCGGGCCGCTGATTAAATGGGAGCCGGAGCAGGTCAGCGTAACGATTGAGCCCGGAACACCGCTGGATGTCGAGGTTAAGTTCGAGGCTCGCAGCGACCTGACCGATATAACGGTTCGAACTGCTCGGGAGATCGAGGAGTTCGTGATAGCGGGTCCGGATCACTTCGACTCGATCGCTGGCGAAGGTACAAACACGCTGGAATTCATGATCTTCGCGGGCCACGAGACAGAGCCAGGCAGCTACGACGGCACAATCCAGCTGCGGCAGGGCAATAGCACTCTGGCGCGCCCGCTGCCGGTTGAGATCGAGATCCTGGAGTCTCCCGGCGAGGACGGGCAGACGTTGCAGCCCGGGAGTTTCGTTATAAGCGAAAGCAGCGTCGGGGTAAGCGCG
>SKKR01000468.1 GCA_007123655.1 Thermomicrobiaceae bacterium | reverse complement strand
TGTCCAGCGCTCAGGCTTCGATTCCCCGAAACACGATGCAGGTATTGATTCCGCCGAAGCCGAACGCGTTGGAGGCGACGGTCTGGACATCCCGCTCGATCCCCTCCCCGGCGATCAGATTCACGTTGGCCTTCGGGTCCGGGTCCGTCAGGTTGAGGGTCGGCGGGAGCCAGCCGCGTTCCAGGACCAGCGGCATCAACGCGGCCTCGATGGCTCCGCTTGCGCCGAGCGGGTGGCCGTAGTACCCCTTGGTGCCGCTTACCGGTATCCGCGTCCCTGCTTCGCCGAGCGCGACGTTGATTGCGAGCGCCTCTGCAGGGTCTCCGAGCGGCGTAGAGGTTGAATGCGAGTTGATGTAGTCGATCTCACCGGGTGATACCTGTGCTTCGGTCATCGCGAGCGAGATCGAGCGGCCTGCCTGGCTCCCGTCCGGCCGGGGCGCGATCATGTTGTAGGCATCGTTGGTGGCTCCGTAACCGAGGATCTCAGCCAGCGGCGTCGCACCTCGGTCGATCGCATGCTCGTAGGATTCGAGCACCAGCATCGCCGCCCCTTCACCGAGGACGAATCCGTCGCGGCCGGTATCAAACGGGCGACTGGCGGTGGCCGGATCATCGTTGCGCGTTGAAAGCGCCCGGATCATGGCAAACGCACCAAACGTCATCGGGGCTAGCGGTGTTTCCACCCCTCCGGCGAGCATGACGCTGATTTCCCCGCGTTTGATCATGCGGAACGCCTCACCGATCGCGTTTGGTCCGGAGGCGCAGGAGTTTGCGTTTCCCATTGAAGGTCCGGTCAGGCCGAACTCGATGGCGACGTTGGTGGAACCGGCGCCGCCGAACACGGAGAGGGCGATCATCGGATCGACCGCCTTCAATCCCCCGGAGAAGTAGCGCAGGTGCTGTTCTTCGCCATAGGACACACCGCCGAGCGCGGATCCCAGATTGACGCCGATATCATCGCCGTTTACGAGCGGCAAGGCGGCCGATTCGATGGCCATTCGACTGCTGGCGATCGAAAGCTGGCTGAAGCGGTCCAGGCGCTTGGCGCGTTTCGGCGCCATGTAATCGAGCGGATCGAAGTGCTCGATCGTCCCGGCAATCCGGGACTTGAACTCGTCTGGGTCCAGGTAGTCGACCACGCGAATCCGAGAGGTCTTCGATTTCAGTGTCCGCCATGTCTCATCGATCCCGGCGCCGAGCGGCGTGATCAGTCCAATTCCTGTGATGACGACGCGCTGGTTCATGGGGACACTCCGGTCCCGCTGGCCGGGGTCGCTTCCGCCAGTTCTTTGACACGAGACAGGGTCCGTCCGGCTACATGCTCGATGAAGACCGGTCCCACAACCCGGTTCGCGGCGATGCCGCCGATTAGCGGCCAGGGGAGCCTCAGGTCGTGAGAAATCGTGACCCGGACCCCGTTCTCGGTCGGCTCAAATAACCAGTCCACGATCATGCCTTTCGTTATGCCCCCGATATGCTCGAAGTGGATTCTCGGTTCCGTTGGATAGTCCGTTTGCACCGCCCACCATCGTACCGGCCAGTCGAACACACCGAACGAGCGCTTAGCGGCCATCTCAACCAGTTTGCTGTCGTCTTTCTGATCGAGCAACAGAACCCACCGGTAATGGGGGAGTATCTCCGGCCATCGTTCGGTGGCCGCGCCATAGCGAAAAACCGTCATCGGATCTGCCTGAATTTCGATTGATGTTTCGGTGTGCACGGTTCCCCTTCCCTACGGTCGAAACAGATTCCACAGGAATGCCGGGCGCAACGCGGCTCGAGCGGATGTATAGTCGCCGAGAATTCCCGTCAGGTTGTCGCGTACCTCCGGGCGAGCTCCGGCTCGACGTGCGGCGTAGCGCAGCACCGGCGTCGATAGCAGCATCCCCTGAATGAGTCGACAGACGCGCTCCTTGTCGTTGAATTGGGCGTCCCGGCCCGCTTCGTATCCCACCGGCATCCGGTCCTCCCGCTGAAGCGCCACCGCAACGGCGGCTGCCGCAAGTTCCGCCCCTCGGAGTGCCCGGTGGATGCCTTCTCCGGTCAGGGGATCGAAGAACCCGGCCGCGTCGCCGACGAGCAGGCAGCCAGGGCCCGCGCATCTTCGAACACGCCTGGCCATCGGGCCAACTCCGCGGATCGCGCTCATGCGCTCGGCACCGCTCAGAATCGCGGCCACGCCGGGCACCTGTGAAAGCGTCGATTCGTAGAACTCCGCCGTTGATGCCTCCGGTGGCTTGGATCCCATTGGCACGACGAGTGAGACATTGACCTCGTCCTCCCCGACAGGAGAAACACCGGCGTAGACGCCGTCCGCGATATGCATCTGTCCGCCGGTTACCGGTTCAGACACTCCCCGGAACCGGGCGACCAGCCCCAGGCGTCTGGGCCAGCGAAACGACTTTTCCAGTCCAAGTGACCGGGCAAACGTGGAGTGCAACCCGTCCGCGGCGACGACGAAGTCCGCCTCGAACGTTTGCTCACCCTCCCTGGTGCGGGCGCGGACGCCGGCGACGCGATTTCCGCGAGTTAACGGCGCGCTGACCCGCGTTCGTTCCAAGACCCGAACGCCATTCTTTTCGGCAAACCGAAGCAGCGCGTCATCGAGCTCCGAGCGTTTGATGCCGAGCGCCGGATTGGCGCCGGGTCGCTGGTTGGCGAAGTCGAGTGTCAGCCGCGGACCACGCGCGACGATTCTCATCTGGCTCAGATCCCGGTGTTGACGGGCTCGGACGTGATCCAGTGCTCCCAGTTCGTCGATCGCGTCGACGACGCCCGGGCTGCAGTACTCCGCGCACGCTTTCTCCCGTGGAAACCCGGCGCGCTCGAGCAGCGTCACCTCCAGCCCGGTTCGCGCCAGATGCGTCGCGGTGGCTGAACCCGCGGGCCCGCCTCCGACAACGATCACCTTCGGGCGATTCAGCCCTGCCACGACCGTGTTCCAATCGTCATCGCGGTGCGATACCCGAGAACCGAATCGAACACCGGCGCGTTGAGCCCGGCCAGTCTTGCGAGGCCGGCCAGATCAGCCTCCGTCCTTCCTCGACGAATCGAGCGATGTGCGTCATGGCGAGTGAGCCGGTTACGCGTGGCTAGACGACCGAGAATCCAGGCGACAATGTATCCATGCAGGGTCCGCACCAGGTCGTTGACGACGATTCCGAGCCGGGAGATGCGCGCCATTTCTCGCAAGACGTTCACGGCCTCGCCGTCGTCAACGTGATGCAGCGTCATCGAACTGAATGCGATATCGACCGAACCGCCCGCCAGGGGGAGTTGCAACATATCGCCCAGGAGAAAGGTGACGTTCTGATTTCCCCGGACTTCCTTCGCGGTCTTGATAGTTCGTTGATCGAGGTCAATGCCGATCAGCCTGCAATCGATCCCCGCCTCTCGCGCCCATTGTCGGAGGTTTCGCGCAATGTCACCGTGTCCGATGCCGATGTCGGCCAGAACCAGTTGATCACCGGGACGAAGATGTCCAGTCAGGCGCCGCACCGCCCGGAGCGAGATCGCCGTTCCCCCGAGCAGGCTGTTCACCCGGCGCATGTCTTCAAATGTCCCGTACAAGAGGTCGTCCGGATGGCCCCGTTGATCGAGCAACTCCGGCAGGTGCTGGCGTGTCTTGAGCGGCCTGAGCTCGATCATCGCCCGTCCTCACTCCAGGGTGGAGCTTCCAGGTACGTTTCGGTTCGGATTCCTTGCCGTTACCTCGATGGTGCCACGAATCGAGGAGAACTGCCTGTTCTGAGATTACCGCAGATCGAGTTCCGCCGGACTCTGTATTCTGAGGGTAACAATCAGTAGCGGCGAGCCGGGGACTCGCCGCCACTGCGGATTGGGAGATGAAAAAGGGAGGGATGGAGTCTTTTCCAGGGGAAAGCTGACCGAAAGTCACTTTCCCAGCGGGCCGGAAACCCAGCGGTTCCTGGCCCGCCCAGAACACGGCCTGTAACTGCGGACGTTATCTAGCCGTTTCCGTTGCCGTTGTTGCCATTTCCGTTCCCATTGCCGTTGTTGCCGTTTCCGTTGCCATTCCCGTTGCCATTCCCGTTGCCGTTCTCGCCGTTGCCGTTCTCACCGTTGCCGTTCTCACCGTTGTCTTCGCCGTTGCCGTTCTCGCCGTTGTCTTCGCCGTTGCCGTTCTCCCCGTTATCTTCGCCGTTCTCGACTTCTTCACCTGCCTGGAGAATTGCAACGGCTGTGGAGACGCACTGACCCTGGTTCGCGAATCCGAGTTCGTCGTAACCACCGGCGCCGCAGACCTGCAGCGCGCGATAGCCGTACGCCTGTGCTTGTGGCTGCGGTGGCTGCGTGTCAGCGACCGCTGCCGCGAGGGCGTCGATTTCGCCGTTCTCGTCCTCATCGTTGACGGCATCGTCGTCGTCGTCATTGACGCCGTTCTCGTCCTCATCATTCACGGCGTCTTCGTCTTCGTCATTGACGCCGTTCTCGTCCTCGTCGTTGACGGCATCGTCGTCCTCGTCGTTGACGCCGTTTTCGTCCTCATCGTTGACGGCGTCGTCGTCTTCGTCGTTGACGCCGT
>SKKR01000151.1 GCA_007123655.1 Thermomicrobiaceae bacterium | reverse complement strand
GTCCTGCTGAGCCCGGTTCAGATAGTTCGCCGAGTAGCGGTAGAACTTGTCCGTGACCTCGTCCAGGCCCGCGGGGTCCGCAAGCGAACCGGTGAACGACGTTGCGTCGAGCGTGACGGTTTCCCCGTTTATGGTCACGTCAAGCATTCCGCCATACGCCTCGTCGGCGAACTCCGGATCGTGCTCCCAGGTAATGGCATGGGCGAGCCGGCTGATTCCCCGGTCCGTCAACACGGATTCGTCGTACTGCTGCGGGTCGTCCAGATCCCGGTAGGCGGCGACAGCCGTCGTGAACAGCAGGCTGTACTGCGCGCCCATCATGCTTCCTGGAGCGGCATTGAGGAATCGATCCTGCAAGAGCCGCCCCCCGGCCCGAATGTGAATCGACTCGATCGAGTTGGGATCAACGGAACGCTCGCGCTTCAGCTTCTGCAGCGCCGAAACGATCGCCTGCGACGTCACGTGGCACGGATAGGCCTTGATGATCAGCGTCCGGAGCAACCAGTTCGACCCCAGTCCTTCAGTCAGTTTCTCCGGCTTCGGAGCCGGTGAGAACGCCTGCAGGTAGCCGTAGTCGCCCTCGAGAATAGTGGCCGGACCGGTGAACCCATGTGAGGCAAGCAGCGCGCTCTCAAGGCCCAGCTGGGATGCGCGTCCCAGGTGCAGGCGCTTGGTCATCTCGCCTTCCCAGGCGTACTCCACCAGACCGCCAGCATGCGAACCGGCAATACCGAGCCCGCTGGCCAGCTTCTGCGCGTCGAAACCGAGCAGTTTGCCCACAGCGGCGGCAGCGCTGAACGGACCGTTCGCAGAAGGGTTGTGAAACCCGCGCTCCGTTTCCACCTTGCCGGTCTGGGCCTCACCGATCCGGCAGACCACCTCGTACCCCAGCGTGACCGCGGTGAGGAAGTCCTTGCCAGACGACTGCGCCAGTTCACCGATCGCGAGCGCGGCCGGGGTGACCGTGCCGGCCGGGTGGGAAACGTGCCCGACGTGCTCCGATTCAAACCCGCCGATCATCACTCCGTTGACCAGCGCGGCGTGGCTCGCCGAGACACCGTCTGCCTGCGCGAATACAGAAGATTGCGGGTTGCCTCCGGCCTCGCTCGTCATCTTCAAGACGATTTTCGACCACGGATGCTGTGCCCCGGTGAAACCGCAGGCTATCGTGTCCAGGAGATACTTCTTGCTGTCGTCCACCACCTCGTCCGGAATATCGCTGAATCCAGTCTCGGTGACGAACTGCGCCAGTGCCCGCGTTTCACCCGCCATAAGCTGCAACCATGTCCCTTCCAACATCTGGTATCAACCGCGTCCGCCGGGGACGCCTAAACGCTATCGACTGCCACGTAATCGAGGATCGAGGACATCCCTCAACGCATCGCCGAACATGTTCATCCCGAATACCGTGGCGGTAATCGCCAGTCCGGGGAACACAGCCAGGTACCAGTCCTGATGCATATACAGTTGTGCTTCGCGCAGCATCCGGCCCCAGGAAGGCATCGGCGGCGGTGGGCCGAACCCGAGGAACGACAGCGACGATTCAAGCAGGATAACGCTGCCGATCTGCACCGACGCGCTGATGATAATGACCGCGGAGACGTTCGGAAACAGATGACGGGAGATAATCCGGAAGTGTGACGCACCGACCGCACGCGCCGACTCAACGTACAGGCTCTCCCGGATCGAGATCGTCGCACTCCGAATTAACCTGGATGAGCCCCCTGCCATGAGCAGTCCGATGACCAACGCCAGCATGATTGTGCTCGCCCCAAAGATCGACGCGACGAAAATGACGAAGATGAGTCCCGGCAGCGCCAGCCAGATATCGATCACCCGCTGGAAGAGAAGATCGAACCAGCCGCCAAAGTAACCGGAAACGATCCCGAGCGTCGTCGCGATTGCGGTCATCGTCGCAATGGCAGTCAGCGCGATGATGACCGAGGTCTGGGCGCCGTAGAGCACACGTGAAAACACGTCACGTCCCTGCTCGTCTGTCCCGAAGTAGTGGTCACTCGACGGGGAAGAGAGCCGGTTCGGCACGTCCGTCTGTGCGAACCCGTATGGCGCCAGCATGTCGGCCGTGAGCGCGAAGAACAGCAGCAAGATCAGGACGAGCGCTCCGATCGCTCCGAGCGGCTTCCCTCTGATAAACCGCCCGATCGTCCGCGCGACTCCCTTTCTCCGCTCCGATTCGGCGTGGCGCTCCGCTTCAGAAAGTCTTTCTACGCTCTTGCTAACCGTAGATTCTTCCATCATGAATACCTGATCCGAGGATCGATGACGGCATACAGCAAGTCGACCAGAAGATTCGCAACCACGACGATAACCGCGAACAGGAGCACGATCGCCTGCACAACGGGGTAATCGCGGTTATTGATCGAGTTAAGCAGGAAACTTCCCATACCGGGGATCGAGAAAATGTATTCCAGTACCACCGTACCGCCCACGATCAGCGGTATTTCCAGACCGATGAGCGTGACGATCGGGATCAGCGCATTCCGGAGAGCGTGGCCCGTCACGATCGCTCGCTGACGCAGGCCTTTCGCCCAGGCCGTCCGAACGTAATCCTCGCGAAGAACTTCGAGCATCTGCCCGCGAGTGAAGCGCATGAGCTTCGCGCCAATGTGACTGCCCAGAATGATCGATGGTACCCAGAGCATATTCAGATTGGTCAACGGCGAGGCCCACACATGTTCGTACCGTACCGGCGGGGACCATCCAATGAGAACGAATCCGAACGTAATCGCCATCAAGCCGAGCCAGAAGTTCGGCGCGGAGAGGAAAAAGACCGACGCACTTCGTACCACATAATCAAGCCAGGAGTCCTGCCAGATCGCCGCGACAACTCCAATCGGCAGTGCGATAACGACGGCGACCAGAATCGCCATGACGCCGAGTTGCAGCGTCACCGGCATTCGATGGACGATCTCGCCGGAGACGTCACGTCCGCTTCGAAGTGACCGCCCGAGATCACCGCGTAACGTGTCGCCGATCCACACGAAGTACTGCTCATGAACCGGCCGATCCAGCCCATACCGGCGCTCAATGGCCGCCCTGGTTTCCGGGTTCGGAAAGGTGACGTCATCGCCGATCATCTGATCCGCGATATCACCGGGCATAAAGCGCATCAGCGCGAAAATGATGATGCTCATCCCGATAAGTGTCGGGACCGCCAGGAGCAGCCGGCGTAGCAAGTACCTCTGCATGACCTAGTCTCTACTGTCGTGGGCCGGCGGCGAATCGGTGCCGCCGACCATTTGATACAACACCTACATTGTGAGGAGACTACCGGCTATCTCGATAGTGAACCAGATTCTCGGTTGCGTCACCTTCCGCAAACGACTGGTAGTCGAGTGCATTCTCGACCCAGGGCTGGTACACACGATAGCGCGGAACGGCGCCTTCCTGCATCGGGACAACATACATCTTGTCCCGGACCAGAATCTCCTGGAAGTTCTTCACGCGGTCGATCAGTTCGTCGAAGTCGGTGGTTCGCCGCATCTCGTCGAGCAGTTCCAGCAACTCCTCGTCGGTTCCCCACTGGCCATAGAGACCGTGTTCCGGGCTCAGATATTGTGTCTGGAAGTACGCGAACGGCTCGACACGTGTCTGCTGAATCCACATGAGACCGTTGAAGTTCCCGCCAGAGACGTTATCGGTACCGAGGAACTCGGCGTTGTAGTCCAGGTCATGTCCTACTGTTCGAATCCCGATATCCTCGAGGTAGCCGATCGTCAACTCCGACATGATTCTGTACGGCTCGCCATACCGTCCAGAGGAGTAATTGAGCTCAGTCTCAAAACCATCCGGGTAGCCTGCTTCCTCCAGAAGCTCACGCGCCCGATCCGGGTTGTACTCCAGATACTGGGCGGCCTCTGGATCCATTTCTGTTTTCGGATCAAGCCAGAACTCCGAGAATCCTACCGGGATGTTCGTGTGCCAGTTCCGCGGCAGTTCTTCCCCGAGTTCGTCTTCCAGTTGGGCGAGTCCATAGGCTGCATCGAGCATTTCATCCCGATTGAGGCACATTGAGACCGCGTGGCGAAGTCGAACGTCCTGCCACTGCTCCTCATGCGGTGAGAAGTTGAGGACCGTGAGTGGATACGACGGCATTTCGTAGACCTGAACGTCCGGGACTGCGTCCTGAACACGCGGAAGATCAGCCGGCTCCACCACCAGCCAGTCAAGGTCACCGGCCATGAACTGGCTAAGCTGCGTCGCGTACTCGGGAACGACATTCAGCTCGACCTCATCGTAGTAGGGAATGTCCGGGCCGAGATGCCAGTCATCGTGCCGCCGGAACCGGGAGAACGTGCCCGGAGAGTACTCCTCGAGAATCCAGGGACCGGAACCGATCGCTTCCTGCGTCGGGTCGATTTCGTCTCGAACCTCGACCGGATAAATAAACATCACTTTCGGGTCCGCCAGGATTGATGCAAAGAACGGATGAGGGGCGTTCAGGACGATCTCGATCGTTAGGTCATCAAGCGCCTCGATGGACTCAATAATCCGCAGTCGATCAAATCGTGCGCTGTCGGACACCTCGT
>SKKR01000071.1 GCA_007123655.1 Thermomicrobiaceae bacterium | reverse complement strand
GGGCACGGGCAGCGATCGAATCCGCGTCTATCCCGGCGTCCTTGCGGAGCTGGGACTGCGAACCGTGATCGAAAATCCGGTCGGGAACACCAATGACGGCGTTCGGAACCTGGACTCCCTCGCGCGAAAGAAGTTCGAGCACTGCCGACCCGAATCCGCCGTGGAGCATCGCTTCTTCTACCGTCACCAGCGCCCCTGTGGCTCGCACGGACTCCAGAATCAGGTCGTCATCGAGCGGTTTGAGGAACCGGGCATTGATCACTGTTGCGGATATGCCCTGTTCCGAAAGCATTTCCGCCGCGCGCTCGGCCGGAAGGACTGTCGCGCCAATTGCGGCGATGGTCAGGTCGGTTCCCTCTCGCAGAAGTTCGCCCCGTCCGATCGGGAGCGTGTGCGGCTCGCCAGCCATTGTCACGCCAACACCGGAGCCTCGCGGGTATCTGAAGGCGATGGGGCCGTCTTCGTATGCAACGGCCGTCTTCGTCATGTGCCGAAGCTCGTCTTCGTCCTTCGGCGCCATGACGACCATGTTTGGCAGGCAGCGCAGGTAGGCGAAATCGAACAGTCCGTGGTGTGTCCGACCGTCATCGCCCACGAGCCCGGCTCGATCCATGGCAAACACGACCGGTAGGTTCTGAATACAGACGTCGTGCACGATCTGATCATAAGCTCGCTGCAGGAATGTGGAGTAGATCGCCGCGACGGGCCGCAATCCCTGGGTTGCGAGTCCGGCGGCAAACGTTACACCGTGCTGCTCGGCGATACCGACGTCGTAGAACCGATCCGGATGCTCTTGCTCGAACGGCAGCAACCCTGTCCCGTCCGGCATGGCGGCTGTAATGGCGACAATCCGGTCGTCGTTCCGGGCGAGTTCGGTCAGGGTTTCGCCGAAGACGTCCTGGTACTTCGGCGGTGACGGTGGCGCCCCCGGGACTTTGATCGATGCCGCATGGTGCTTGAATGGGTCGTCCTCCGCGGGTTGAAACCCTTTGCCCTTCGTCGTGACTGTATGAACGAACACCGGGCCTTCAATATCCCGAACCTGCTCGAACGTTTCGATCAGCGAGCGCACGTTGTGGCCGTCCACAGGGCCGATGTAGGTGAACCCGAGCTCTTCCCAGATCATGGTGTGGTAGACGGCTTCTTTCAGACCGTCCTTCATCCGTTTGCCCATCTCTACGAGCAGATCTCCCTGCGGCATTCTCTGAAGGAGCCGTTCGATCTCGTGTTTGGCGTGGGCGTAGCGGCCATCGGTGCGGATCCGGGAGAGATACGTGGGGAGCGCTCCGACATTCGGTGCGATGGACATTTCATTGTCGTTCAGCACGACCATCAGTGGTACACGGAGGTTGCCGGCATTGTTCAGCGCTTCGTAGGACATCCCGCCCGTGAGCGCACCGTCGCCGATAACCGCGATCGAGTGGAAGTCCTCACCTCTGAGCTTACCGGCGACCGCCATCCCGAGCGCTGCTGACACTGACGTGCTGGCGTGGCCGGCACCGAACTGGTCATGTTCGCTCTCTTCGCGCTGAAGAAACCCGCTCAGGCCCTTGTACTGTCGGATCGTATTGAACCGGTCCAGCCGCCCGGTGATCAGCTTGTGCGGGTAGGCCTGGTGCCCTACATCCCAGATGATCTTGTCTCGCGGGGACTCGAAGACGTAGTGCAGCGCGAGCGTCAGCTCCACGGATCCGAGGTTTGACGCAAAATGGCCGCCGGTTTCACCGGCGACGACATCCATGATCCGCTGACGAAGTTGTCCGGCCAGATCCTCGAGTTCGTAAACGCTGAGCGATTTGATCTGGCCTGGCTCGTTGATCTGGTCAAGATGCATTCGGGATCCTCCAGGCGGCGGATTCGGGGAAAGGCCCGTTACAAAACCGCAAAAAGAGCTAGCGAATCGTATCAACGCCCCCAGGGGGCGTCAAACCAACTGATCATACCCCTGCGGCGGCTCATCGTGCACGGAAGGCAGCGAGATTCCAGAGCATTCGTCAAGACTCCTCTATGACACAGGACCTTCGTGTGAATCTGTAAAGACATGTACGTTCACAGGCGAGTTCGGTGACCGGCTGGCATAGAACCTGCGTGACTCCAGGCAAGGAACGCAGACTCGGCTCCGCTGGTACGCCGGCCTCCCCGGGGAGATGACGATGTTAGAGGTGTAAGAATATGGAACAGACAGGATCCGAACAACAGCATATTCTTGTCATCGAGGATGACGAGTCGATTTCGGAACTCCTGTACTGGATCCTGACCGATGCCGGGTATCAGGTGACGTGCGCAGCCAGTCTAAACGACGCACGGAAGGTGATCGACGACGAACTTCCGGATCTCATCATTGCTGATCTGTTGCTGCCAGACGGCCTGGGTTCCGACCTCGTGTCCGAGATAAGACGGCGATTTCCGGATCGTGGCCCGGACGCGATCGTCATGTCGGCAGTTCCACAGGCGGAACGTCACGCCGCCGAGGCTGGCGCTCGCCGCTGCCTGACCAAGCCATTTGACCTCGGTGAATTACTCGGGATCGTAGCTGACTCTGCCGGCTCGGGTTCCCGTGAACTTCAACCGACGTGAAGGGTGCATCTGCGTACACCCCTTCCCGGGTTGCGGGGGGCTTCATGATACCGGCGCTCTAATCGTCGCTACTCTCCCCAGAGCCTGACCGCGTGATTCTCATGAAGATACACGTCGACATGCTCAATCTCGATCAGCCGGGGAGCTCTCCGGTATAGTACGAACTCAGTCATGCTTCGGAACTCGAGCGGGTTTGTCGCGGAGACAAGCAGGTCGCGCCGGGTCGCTGAATCGATCTGGTTCGGCGCGCGATAGCGCCGGGGATAAGTACGGACGACATGCTGGTCGAGTACGTTCTGAAAGGCGTCGTTGTTCGGACTCCGTGTAATCATGACGTCCACCTGTTGATTGCCTGGCAGGTCTGCCAGGTCTTCAAGGACCGTCAGGTTCGGGAAATCCCGGAAGTACCACGCCCATGGGTCGGAGATCTCTCTGTCGATCACAATTATGAGCCCACGCCCGCCGACCGGGTCGCGAACGTCCTGTGTATACACCGTGGCATCCCGACTGTAGATACGCAGGCGCGAGGTCAGGTGTTTCACCGATAGAGTCGTGCTGCCGGCGATCAACAGTTCGCCGGGTCTGTCCGTGGAAGTGGACGGCAACAGTAGCGACGTCCGCACTTCCATCGCTCCCAGCGCAACAGCTACTGCCAGGACGCCCAGGGGAACGACGCGCCAGCGTTGCCCAATCGTGAGACGTATCACCGCGTACCCGAGCGGCAGCAAGATCAGCAGTCCCAGGACCGTGGCGCTCAATAGCCAGGCCAGTGGGTCACTGCCTGGCCCGCGAACGATCTCGTCGCCAAACCGCACAGTGGCGATCAGGAACAACGCGCAAACCAGAATCCAGACAGCGGCCGCGCCGGGAGACTGATCGAAGCTCTGAATGCCACCGATCAACATCGCGAGCGCGAGACCTCCGAGCATGACTAACGGGAGCGTGGTGGCGGCATACAGTGCTGGACCGCTCCCCGCGAGAAAAATCCCCGCGGTTACGACCGGGATCGACCAGGTTAATGTTCCGGCAACGATCGCCGGGTGAACAGAGTCGGCCCACGGGGGGCGGACGACCAGCACCACGATTCCGGCGATCATTAGAAGCAGCGCGAGCGGTGCTTCGATGACAATCACCAGCAGGGCAAGGGACCACTCACTGCCGAATCCCGACAGGTGGCTGTTCCACAATTCGTTAATGCTCTCGCGCGGGAATCCGATAATCCCGGCCGGCCGTGTGCCCACCCAGGACGCGATGAGCAAGAGCGACGCTCCAGCGGCAAGGAGCGCAGCGGGCCACTGGCCACCGAGCCGAACGTTTCGAACCAGGAACATCGATACGAGCAGGGTGATCGGGAGAAAGATCCAGCCCAGTGGGTGCGCGGTCAGGCCGATGGCGAACGCGACTCCGAGCGCGATCGCACGTCCACGTTGCGGATTCCCGACCAGCGAAAAGACGGCCACGAGCGTGATCAGCATGGAAAGTGTGAGTAGCGCTCCCCCGTCGAGCCGATTACCGCTCAATGTCATCACCGGAGAGATCGTCCAGATAATCGCGATGGCCAGCGCCGGAAGATTCCCGAACCAGTGTCGCGACCAGTACAGGGCCAGAATCGCGCCGAGACCTGCGAGCAGCGGTACGAATCTCGCCGTATAGTCGCTGTCGCCAAACAGCAGGAACACGAGCGACGTGAGTTGCACCGTAACCGGGTGAACATCCGCGATTGCTGAAAGGTCATTTCCTCTCAGGAGCGCCCATGATTCGCGGGCGATGGACGACTCTTCCGGGCTGAGCGGCCAGTTGCCGCGGCCGATCAACATCACTCCGGCGGCCACGACCAGCAGAGCCGTCCAGCCCAGCGCATGAGCGGGGATGGACGTAAGATCCACGGGGCGTTCGAGCAGCGATTGGTTGTCTTGTTGATCGTCGGCCCGCGTGTCGTCGTCAGAATGCACGCATCACTCTCCAGAATCTGCGGATCGCTG
>SKKR01000444.1 GCA_007123655.1 Thermomicrobiaceae bacterium | reverse complement strand
TCAGGGAGGCGACATCGGCCTGCTGGCTGAAATAGAGGTCCATCTCCACGGTGACCGGCGTACTGACCCGGTGCGGCTGGAACTCGCTCACGCGGGCGATTGCGTCCTTCGCTCCCTGACGGATGAGATCACGGGCCCGCTCCGGATGCAGGCTTTCCCCGGCGAGTCTGGTAATGCCGCGTTTGACCGAGACCCCCACGTGGTCGGGAAGTGTCTCCCGGGCATTGCGGATCGCGGCGTCATCCCCGACGACCAGCACCACCGGAACGCCGTAGTAGCCGGCGACCGAGGCGTTGAAGGCGATCTCTCCCCAGACGTCACCGTTGCAGCGAAACGTGTAGGGGTGAAAGGTATGGTTCAGGACGCCGTCCGGAACGCCCGACGGCGCGTGGTAGCCGACGAAGAACGCCGCGTCGAACGAGTCGTCGAGCCCTTCGACCATGTGGGCGGGCTTGATCTTGCCCTGAATCAGGCGGGCGTCTGGGTGCATGATCTCCGGGTTCAGATTGCGCATCTCCTCGTGCCCGTCATTAACTACGATCTCGGTCGCGCCGGCGGCCAGGGCTCCCTCGATCGCGGCGTTCACTTCACCCGCCAACAGCCTGCATCCCAGGCTGAACTCCGAACCGCCGTCCGGCACAAGGTGAAGTTCATCGACGATACCCGCCGTTCCCTCCATGTCGACCGAAATATAGACCTTCATGTCCCATACCCTTCAGTTCATCGCCGTCAACCTGGCGCATCAATACCAGAGACCTGTCAGCAGGCGCAACAGCAGCCCGTCGCGCCGCGGGCCCTGGTGCCGGACAGCCCGCCGCGGACCCTGGCGTCCCGATCATGTTCCCGCTGTGTTCGAGATAGCCGAACAGTTCCAGGATCGCAGCGCGTCCTTGACGCCTCTCCGGGCCTTTGCTAGCTTGGATCCTATCATGTAACTGAATGGGGGCCATATATGAGAATGTAGCAAATCTGGTGTCTAGGCCGGCCGAGTAGTGGCAGTACTACTCGTGATCGCTGCCGATTCAGTGTCAATAGACGAAAGCCAACGACGTCTTTCGCGTTTTTGGGAGGGTTAGCATGCTGGGACACGAGTTCACGACCGGATTGAGCCGGCGCGTCACGCGACGCGCGTTCGTTGGAATCAGCGGTGTGGCGCTCGCGGGCCTGCTGGTGGCCTGTGAAGTCGACGATGACGACGACGTCACCGACGATGTACCGGTGGCTGAACCAGACGACGATGAGGAGGAACCGGTCGAAGAAGATGACGATGTCGATGTCGAAGAGGATGAGGACGATGAGCCGGGTGACGATGACCGCTACGGGGGAACACTGAACGTTGCGCTCACCAGCGATCCGCCAACGCTCGACATTCACCAGACGACCGCCGATATCGTCGCGCTCGTCACCTGGCATATCTACGAACCGCTCTTCACCTGGAGCGAGGATTTCGAGCTGATTCCGGAGCTCTCCGAGACGCATGAGGTGAGCGATGACGGACTGACCGAGACCGTAACGCTTCGCCAGGGGGTGACGTTTCACAACGGCGAGGATCTCACCTCGGCGGACGTTGTCGCGTCGTTCGAGCGCTGGTCGAACATGAGCGCGCTCGGGGCGGACCTGCGGGAGGTGATTGATGAGATCGACCCGGTTGACGATCACACGGTCGAGTTCCAGCTGAACCAGTCATTCGGTGCGTTCGCGACGCTGATGTCGCGCCAGAGCCAGGGTTTCGCGATTTACCCTGCGTCCGTCGTTGAGGAATCGACGGAGACCGAACTCTCAGATTTCATTGGGACCGGCCCGTACCAGTTCGTGGAACAGGTCTCCGACCAGCACGTTCACCTCGAACGGTTCGACGATTACGCCCAGGCGGCGGATGAGCCGGATGGCTACGGTGGGCACAAGTACCGCTATCTGGATGACATCTATTTCATCCCCGTTCCTGACGAAGCGGCGCGCGTGGCCGGTCTCCAGGCGGGAGATTATGACTATCTCGACGTCACGCCACAGGATCAGTTCGACACGCTTGATGCCGATCCGAACGTCACCGCGGAGCTGCTGGCGCCGGCCGCCTGGGGTGCGTTCGTGCTCAACACGGCCGAAGGGCCGATGGCGAATCAGACGCTGCGCCAGGCCATCCAGGCGGCGCTCAACCATGAAGAAATGGCGCAGGCCGGCTACGGCGAGGGCTTCTTCAATCTGGATCCAGCCATCATGCACGCGGAGACTGTCTGGCATACTACCGCGGGCGAAGATCTGTACAACCAGAATGACCCTGACAGGGCGATGGAACTGATGGAGGAAGCGGGTTACGACGGGAGCACGATCCGGATCCTGACCTCGCAGGAGAGAACGCACCTCTACAACATGGCAGTTGTTGCGGAGCAGCAGCTTGAAGACGTGGGATTCGACGTGGAACTCAGGGTCTTCGACTGGCCAACGGTGCTGGAGCTTCGCCAGGATCCCGCGGAATGGGAGCTGTTCCAGACGAACTCCACGTTCAGAACCGATCCGGTGATGCAACCGTACATCACGTCGACTGACTGGCCGGGCTGGTGGGACAGTGACCGGAAGGTCGAGCTTGCGAATCAGCTCCTGAGCGAGACGGATTTCGATGCCCGGTTTGCGGCGTTCGAGGAGATGCAGGAGTTGTTCTACGAGGAGGTCCCGATCATCAAGACCGCGGAAGAGCTGACGTTCAACGCCCGTTCGAACCGGATCCAGGGATTCACCGGCCAGGTTCAAATCGGTGGGCCCGGTTTCTGGAACATCTGGGTTGAAGACGAGTAGCACGGTGACGTTGAACCGGACACAGGATTGGGAGGGATGCCAGCCTGGCGGGGGATGACCACCCCGCCCTACCTCCGTTGAGGCTCCGGCACCGAGTGCGATTCAACTGGGAGATCCAGCCGGGGGTAGGGCAGCGGTTTACCCGCAGCCGGGATCGATCGCATGACCAGGAATGCTTTGATCCGGCAATGAACCGGGGCGCCACCACGCCACCTTCCAGACGTTCTTTCAACGGAGGATGTTTCACTACGGACGGCCAGCGCAGATCGTCGTTTGCCGGCAGGCTGCACGCACTCTCCTTTGAGTCCGGAGGTTAAATCCGTACACTTGGGCAAACTATCGTCACGGCTGGCGGAGACGCGACCGGCCGTGTGTTAACGTGCCATGATGGGGGACACACGTTGAACCGCTTTCAGCCGCGCCGCGTTAAGATCCTGGCACTCGCTGTCTTGATCGCGCTGCTTTCTATGCCTGCCTCCGCGGAGTCACCCACTCCGGCGGAGCTTCCCGACCACGCGACCGGGGACTGGATCATCCAGCTCGGTCAGGAGTGGATGTCGTTCCAGTCGCAACAGCAGATCGCTGGATTCCTCGGCGACGCCGAACACCGCACGTTCGGTGCTGATAGCCGGACCTACGTGGCCAGTTTCACCGGGGACACGAGCGCCCACGATGCGATTGCGCGTCTCTCGGATCATCCGGCGGTGGCGTTCATCGAGCCGGATATCATCTACGAGTACCAGGAGCAGTTCGTCCCGAACGATGAGTTCTTCGAGGGGCAAGCCTGGGCGCAAACGGTGAATCTTCCTGACGCCTGGGCGATCTCGTCTGGAAATCCGGACGTGATCGTTTCTGTCGTTGACTCCGGCATCCGCCACGATCATCCTGATCTGCAAGGCAAGATCGTTGAGGGGATCAACTACGTCGGGCGCAGCGCCGAGGGGTTCGATCCGTCGAATACCACGGATATGATCGGTCACGGAACCGCAGTCGCCGGTATTATCGGGGCGATCGGCAACAACGAGACTGGCATCGCGGGAACCGCGATGAACGTGCAACTCATGCCGATGCGGGTGGGAAGCGACAACGGGGCACCGGTCAGCCTGATCGCGGAAGCAGTCGAAGACTCCGTGGACCTGGGCGCCAAGGTGATCAACCTGAGCCTGGGATCGGAAACCCAGAGCGCCCGGCTGGAGCAGGCGCTTGGCTACGCCGAAGACAACGACGTGATCGTGGTGGCGGCGACCGGGAACGAGCCGGACCAGCCGTCGTTCCCCGGAAGCTCGCAATCGACCATATCCGTCGGTGCCACCACGCTCGACGGTTCCGCGCTGGCGCCGTTCTCGTCGCGAGTCAGCGTGACGGATCTGGTGGCCCCGGGAATTCAGGTGCTGACGACGCACTGGAATCCGGAGATCGGGGGCACGTACGTACATGTCGCCGGGACGTCGTTCTCAACACCGATCGTTACCGGGGCGGCGGCGCTGATTCACTCGGTAAATCCGGACCTGGATGTTCACCAGATCCGGTCGCTTCTTCGGGAGACCGCCCAGATGACTTTTGCGGAAGGAACAGTCGGGACCGGCGCCGGACTCCTCGATGTCAACGCGGCGCTTCGGGAAGCGTTGCTTTCCTCCTACGCTTCGACCTGGCTCTCGGCTGACGAGCCGGTTGCCAGTCTTCAGGCTCAGCGAACGTGGCTCTGGGGCCCTAACGCGTTCGATCTTCGCACCGAACCGTACAACGATGCTGAAAACGGTTTGCGGCTCGTT
>SKKR01000184.1 GCA_007123655.1 Thermomicrobiaceae bacterium | reverse complement strand
CGTCCATTGTCAGGTAGCCACCGGCCTCCTGTGTCGCCCGGCAAAGCTCCTCGCCGACTGGGCCACGGTAGAAGGCATCCGGGCCGCTCTCGGCAAGGGTCCGGTAGGTACGCGCCAGGCGTCCCTGTCTGATGATCGAGCCGGGACGGGGAGGGGACCCTCCAGGAAGGAACGTCTCGGCCGCGTTCGCGTGGGGACGTATGTGCTCGGCGGCAGTACTGATGAACTCGGCGTTTCGGAAGGTGACCGGCGAGCCGTTCTCGGCCAGATCAATCGCGTCGGCAAAGAGCTCACCAAGGGATCGGGTGCCATAGCGCTCCAGCGCCGCGACCCATCCACCCAGTGCCCCCGGAACAAGTGATGCCCTGGGACCGTTGAACGTCTGGTCCCAGGTAATCTCCCCGGGTTTCACTTGAGACGGAGCCGGTCCGCAGTAATCGAGAGCAATGGGATGACTCGCGCCCGGAGCGGTGAACAGCATGACACCGTCACCACCGATCCCGGACATATACGGCTCGGCGACGTTGAGCGTGGATGCCACGGCGACCGCCGCATCCACCGCGTTTCCGCCGTTGATCAGCACTTTGAGGCCCGCAAGCGACGCTGCCGGATGTGCGGAGGCTACGACCCCGTTTCGACCCATGACCGCTGGACGCATGACCGTCATTGTGATCCCCTCCAGGTGCTTCCGTTCTGGTTTACCTCAGCACGATACTACGTTCTGCCCCCGAATGGGTAGACATAACCAGTGGCAGGTTGCGCAAGCTGGTGGCACCCTATCTGCAGCAACTTCGGGGCAGGCCGTACCGTCGCGTATACGGACGTGACGTCGAAGGACTTCTCGTCCGCGAAGAGACACCCCTGAAATTCCATGTTCGTATTGAAGGCGATAATGAGTGACGGAATAGATCTGAAGAAAGGAACGTATCACGATGGCTGACCAGAAACGAAACGAACTTCTGGAGCGCGTCTACGGGGCGAAGTCCCGGGAAGAACTCGAGCGAGCGTACGACGACTGGGCCGAGCGTTACGATGAAGATCTGTTCAAGTTCGGGTATCTGTTTCCTTCGGTCACGGCCGGCTACGTCGGCCGGCACATCCCGGCGGGAAGCAAACTCGTGGATGCCGGCGCCGGAACCGGCCTGATGGGACGCATTCTGAAAGCAATGGAGTACCCGGACATCACTGGCTTTGATCTGTCGCAGGGAATGCTCGAGGTCGCTCGACGAACCGAGGCGTACAGCCGCCTTGACCGCCAGGTGCTCGGCGAACCGCTCAGATACGAGACGAATGAGTTTGATGCCTGTATCTCCACCGGCACGTTCACCGAGGGTCACGCCCCGCCGAGCGGCTACGACGAACTCGCCCGGATTGTCAAACCGGGTGGCTGGTTCGTGGTCACAATCAGAGAAGACGTCTACCTGAACGACGGCTTCAAGGCGAAAGAAGAGGAAATGACAGCGGCCGGGACCATGAAGCTCGTGGACAGGAGCGAACCGTTCCGAACGTTTTCCGAGGCGGAACCGGACATCGTCGGGCGAATCTACGTGTATCAGTTCGCCGAGTAGCGACTCATTGCATTCCGCGATTTCCGAAGAACGACTGATGCAAACGGAAGGCACACGATCATGACAAACGGTGAGCGCGATCCGATACTCGAGAAGGTGTACAGCGCGAGGTCGAACGAAGAACTGGAGCAAGCGTACGACGAGTGGGCCGAACGGTACGACCAGGACGTGTTCCAGCGTGGATACATGCTTCCGGCGATTGCGGCCGGGTACATCGGGCGACACGTTCCCGCCGGCAGCACCATCGTTGACGCCGGAGCGGGCACCGGGATCATGGGACGGGTGCTCCACGCGATGGATTACGACGATCTGACCGGCTTCGACCTTTCGAACAGAATGCTTGACATTGCCCGCGACCTCAAGATCTACAAACAACTCGATCGCCAAGTGCTCGGGGAACCATTGAAATACGAAACGAACCAGTTCGACGCCTGCGTGTCGGTTGGTACGTTTACCGAAGGACACGCTCCGGCCAGCGGGTTTGATGAGATCGTCCGGATCGTCAAACCGGGCGGACACTTCATCGTGACAATCCGGGCCGACGTTTATGAAGACGGCGGCTATCGGGACAAATACGAAGAGATGGCCGGGAACGGCACGATGCGGCTCGCCGAACAGAGCAAGAAGTTCCGGCTCTTCACTGAGGTTGACCCGCACATCGTCCATTACGTGCTCGTGTATCGGATGACCTGAGTCCCGACAGTACGGTCCACCGGGCCGGCAGGGTCGGCGGCCCATACGCAAGTTGTGTGGTCCCAGGGTCCAAGCACCCTGCGGGACCGCGTCCGATTACCACGGTCCACCGGGCCAGAAGGGTCGCCGTCCCCTTCGCCGGACAAGCTGGCGAACGCCAGCCGCGTTGAGCCGGGCCAACACCTCAACATGGGCTGGTGTCCTTGATTCGCACTTCCTTAGACACCACCCCTCCTTCCGCTAATCAACGAGCAGCGCGCGCGCTTGCCAATGCGTCGATCCCTGACACAGGGATCCAGAATCCTGATTGGGCCGGAATAGCAGTTGGACAGAGTTGACGAATGCACTGTCTTCTGTCATGATGCGCAAGACGCGTATTCGTTCGATAATCTTCCATTGCACAATCATCGGTACTCCGGTGGTATCGGCGGTTGTTGCGATGTGGGCCTAAAGGGATACTTCGGGACCACACCGTAATAGCGTACAGCCGGAACTGCGTTCCCGCAGGGACGCTTGAGCCACCGAAAGGACGTAGAGCACGATGATTGGCAGAAGGATATTCGTTGTCGCCGCACTGGCGCTCGTCGCCGGGCTCACCGGAGCGAGTATCAGTGCCTACGACATCGAAGAAGGGAACTTCGAACGGACCTGGTCCCGCACTGATCTGCCGGTCGCAACCGGTGAGGTTGACCGGACCTGGATGTGGGGTCCGGAGGGCCACACGGAAGCGTTCCTGGAACCATACCTTGATGCTCCTGGCGAAGAGCGGCTCGTCCAGTACATGGACAAATCACGCATGGAGGACAACGCCTACCGGGCCGATGCGCCCTGGGATGTCACCAACGGCCTGTTGGCTACTGAACTGATCACCGGCCGGATCCAACTCGGAGATCAGACGTTTGAACAGCACACACCCGCAAACGTGCATTTTGCCGGTGATCCGCACCCGGACAGCCCGACCTACGCCATGATGACCGATCTTCTGGACGTGGAGCCGTTGCCGGCGGACGAAACCATCGTCCAGACGATCGACGGGGACGGCAACGTCGGCACCAATCCGGATCTGAGCACCTACGGCGTAACCGCCTATAACTACGTCATCGAAACGGACCATATGGTCGCCAGCGTCTTCTGGGACTTCATGACCTCCTCCGGGACGGTGTACGAAGACGGGATGACCACAACCGATGATCTGTTCGAAAACCCGTACTTTGCCACCGGCTTCCCGATCACGGAAGGTTACTGGGTCTATGTGCCGGTCTCAGGCGAGCATCAGTGGGTCCTGACGCAGTGCTTCGAGCGACGCTGTCTCACCTACACGCCGGGCAATTCTCCGGGATGGCAGGTTGAAGCGGCCAACATCGGTCAGCACTACTACCAGTGGCGATACGAAGAGATCGAAGCAGAGCCGGAACCGTACGCTTTCAATGTCACTCCTGGAAAGTCGACGAACAATCCGGGTGATACGCACGAGATCACTGTCTACGTCTACGACCAGTTCGATGAACCCTACGAAGGCGCCGAAGTCGTGGCCAGTGTCACCGACGGCCCGCACGACGGTGAGACGCTAACGCCAGACCCGTCGCACACCGACGAGGATGGCTACGCAACGTTGAGCTACACCGGGAGTGAAGAGGGCACCGACACCATAACGGTCTACGTGGACGGAATCGATGAGAGCCAGTATGTCTACAAGACGTGGGACGAGGAGTGGGAACCGCCCGTCCCGTACGAGTTCGAGATCTATCCGGAAGAGATGGTCAACGCGGTCGGTGAATCTCACGAGATCATCGTAACCGTCCTGGATCAGCACGGCGAGCCCTATTACGGCGCCGAAGTTACGGCCGAGGTGACAGACGGGCCACATGACGAAACGACGCTAACGCCTGATCCGGCGACCACCGACGGGGATGGTTACGCCACGCTGAGCTACACCGGGAACGAGGAAGGAATCGACACGATCACCGTCTGGGTCGACGGCATCGACGAATCGCAATGGGTCGAAAAGACCTGGAAACTCGAGGTCGAGTACGCCTATCTGGAACTGGATCCCCAGCAGGCAGTCAATGAGGAAGTTGGCGAGCACACGGTGACCGCTCAGTTACTTGACGACAATGAACATCCGGTCGGAGTCTCTGGCGTCACGATCAACTTCGAAGTCGTCACTGGCCCATCCCAGGGTGAGTCGCACAGCGAGCCAACCGACGGAAACGGGCAGGCGACGTTCAGCTACTTCTGCTGTGACGATACCGTGTTTGCCACCGACACAATTGAGGCCGAAGTTGCCGACAACCCGGACATAAACGACACCGCACTCAAGGAGTGG
>SKKR01000580.1 GCA_007123655.1 Thermomicrobiaceae bacterium | reverse complement strand
TGGCCGAGTCCGCGGGTTGAGGGAGAGTCGCTTCCATGATCATGCTCATCAAGGGGATTGTGATTTTCGCTGGATTAACTTACTTGATCAGGAAGGTCTTCGGTTCGTCGCGTACACCGTTCGATCTGGTTTCCAGCGAGCGTTTTCGCACCAACTCAGTGATCGAAGGTACGCGCCAGAAACCGTGGTAACCAGGCGTCGTTGGCGGGTATCGTGGAGGTTGAACCGTGTTGAAGAAGCTTCTGATCGTCTTGTTCATCGTCTTCGCAATTCGGGTCGCGCTGCGCGGGCGTCGCCAGGGTAGCGCGTGGGTGCCAGGGTCCAGATAGGGACGGCGGCGTATCATAGCCGTCGTTTCGCGGGCTAGTCGAGCCGGAAGACGGCCTTCCGGATTGCGTCAGCGCGGAAGGCTTCCACCGAGGAGTCAGCGGTCGCATCGAAGAACGGTCGGACGATCGGAACGCTCCGGATGTATTGCTTCAGAATGGGCGCCGCCTCATCCGGCGATAGCTCGGTTACGTCCACGTGCTCCTGAACGCGGCCGCGGGACAATGTGACGAATCCGGCCGCCCGGGCATTCCTCACCCAACTCACGATGCCGTACGGCGCTACGAGATAACGCCTGCCGTCCCGGACCGCGAGCGTGACCGGGGTCGTGCGCGGTATTCCCGTTTTTCGACCGGGAACCGTCAGAAGATAGGTGTTCCAGAGCGGGATTCCGAGTCGCAGCAATCGCGTAGTAAGCCAGTTTGCCACTCGCCGCCAGGCTGAAAGCCGGTAGGTTCGCGCCATTCCGTTCCCTTTCGGAATCCCGTCCAGGCGGGAAAGGCCGTCACGCCAGAGTCGCAGGATCAGAGACCCGACCATCCGTTTCCCGGTGTGGTTCAGCTCCGTGCACCTGCGACGTATCGCCGAAGTTCTTCGCGATGAGCGCAAACGTCGCTCCAAAGAAGACCACAGTCCCGGTCACGAGCATGATCAGGCCGCCGAGTCGCTGGTCGGCGAGTTCGCTGATCCCCCAGAGCGTATCGCTCGCCAGGTAGAACGGGTAAATCACGTCCGGAACGAAGATCAGATAGAGTGCAACCAGATCACCCACGGTTCCGGCAACGAACAGCATCGCGATCGCGTGGTCCGGCCGCACCTTGTGGTGTCGGGGGACGGGGTCGATGATCACCCACCAGAAAAGCAGCGCCGTACCCATGAACAGCATGTGTTCGACTTCGTGAACCAGTGTGCTTTCGAGCGCGGCGACGTAGAACCGCGGCAAATGCCAGACTACCAGGTTCACCGCCAGCAGGAGCACCACAACGATCGGGTTCGTCAGGACGGTCAACAGACGGCGCAGCCACCCCTGCCGGAGGAACGGACCGAGGACCGCTCCGCTCTGTTTCGGATTGATGGCCCAGAGCGCGATCTGCACCGGCCGTCCGAGAATCAGCAACGGAGCCGCGACCAGCATCATGATCACATGCTGGCCCATGTGCAGGGCGAACGAGTTCTCGTTGTAGGCATGAAAGGGTCCCGCCAGAGCCATCGCGAGGGCCGTAAGCCCCAGGACGAAGCTCACCGGGTAGGACCGTGGCACGGTCCGCAGGCCGGCTCGCCAGATCCGACGCAATGCCAGCCAGTACAGCCCACCCGCGAACAGTAGTATGAAGACCGAGTACGGCTCGAAGTCCCAGGCGAGCAGGAACGGCCCCTCGTAGTATCCGTGCAGGATTGCGCGCTCGGCCACGTTGAATTCCCCGTCTCCTGCGTCCCTGTCCGTGGGCAGATCGTAATTCTCCGGAATCGTGCCCGACGTGACTTAAGTCACATCCCGACGTTTCGTCAGCCTGTAGAGTCTGCACCACGCGTACCGTATCACGCCCAACGAACCGTGGGTCTAACCATCGTTTCACGAAACGGGGGAGTGCGATGGATGCCGATCAGCAGTCCGGAACGCAGCAGACACAGCCGGACAATGACCGCCCACGATGGCAGCAGGTCATATTCGACGACATTTTCCTGATCCTGATGCTGGGACTGGTCGTACCGACTCTCTTCTATCTGGTCTGGGGTCTGATGGACCTTGCCAGTGTACCGATCTACGAACCATAGGGCAGGGAAAGGGAAGTCAGGATGGTACACACCAGTAGCCCGCTGGTAGCGCCGCCGAGAAACTGGTGGCGACCGGCTGGACGCGACGAGAAGCTCTGGATCGGCATTGCCGGCATCTGGTCGGTCAGCATGTTTGTGATGATGGTGATCATCTGGCCCGCGATTGGCGGTCAACAGAACCAGATCCACAGCTACCGTGTCGACCCGGCGGATTTCAACTCCTATACCACGGCGTTTATCGAAGAGCACCAGACCGGGGAACTGGAAGGCGTGCCGGTGGTCTCACCCCCACCCGACACCGACATCTTCCTTGAGGCGTCTCAGTTTCAATGGCGGCCGGTGCTCGAACTCCAGCAAGGCGAGACCTACCGGATCCTGATCTCGTCCACCGACGTGCAGCACGGGTTTTCGCTGCAGCCGGACAACATCAACTTCCAGGTCCTGCCCGATTTCATCACCGGTCTGGAAATCACCCCGCAAGAATCTGGTGAATACACCATCGTCTGCAACGAGTTCTGCGGGCTCGGTCATCACCTGATGGTTGGCCGGATCATCGTCGTTGACTAACTGGAGTTCGGACGGTTGAGCGCACTCGCTCGAACCTGAGCAAAGGGACGTGGGGAATATGAGCGCAGAAGCTGCACCTAACGATTCTGTCATTGCGGGACTCATGCGTCGCTGCAACGTCACGAACCTGATGGTCGATCGGAACGCGGACCGGCTGATCATGTTCAACGCGGTGGCGGCGGTGGTAGCGCTTGCGACCGGCGGGATCTTCGCACTGCTCATCGGGCTGACCAGATGGGAAGCGATCCACCTGCTGGAAGCGGACTGGTACTACCGGATCACCGGCGCCCACGGCGCGGCCATGTTGATTTTCTGGATTCTGTTTTTCGAGGTTGCCGGCCTGATCTTCGGTGTCTCGGTGATCCTGAACCGGCGCTTGCTGATCCCGCGCTTCTGGTGGACGGCATTTGGCCTGATGGCAGTCAGCGCTGTCGCGCTCCTGGCCCTGATGCTCAGCGGCGAAGCAACGGTAATGTTCACCGCTTATCCGCCGCTGCAGGCGACATCCTGGTTCTATCTCTTCTTCATCATCTTCGCCGTTGGTGCGCTTATCGCGGTCATCGCGTTTTTCATTGAGCTCGCCAACGCCCGCTACCGGGAACAGGTTGGCCCGCTCCCCCTGTTCACATTCGCGATGCTCGCCGCGGCGGTCCTGGCTCTCTGGACGCTGGTCTCAGGTGCGGCGGCGATCATCCCGACCTACCTCTGGTCGGTCGGCGTCATCGGCCACATCGACCCCGGTGTCTACCGGCTCCTCTTCTGGGGCTTCGGACATGGCGCCCAGCAGATCAACCTGGTGGCGATGGTCGGGGTCTGGTACGTGCTGGCGGCGCTGACTGTCGGCGCGCGTCCGGTCAACGAAGGCGTAAGCCGGTTCGCGTTCCTGCTGATCATTCTGTTCATTCACATGGGGGCGATCCACCATATCCTCGTCGATCCCGGATTCAGCCAGCTCAGCCGGGCGATCAACACGAGCTACTTCATCTACGGCGCCACGCTGGGCAGCATGATCCACGCGCTCTCGATCCCGGCTGCGGTCGAGCTGGCCCAGCGCCGGAAAGGCTTCTCCGCTGGCATATTCACCTGGTTGCAGAAGGCTCCCTGGAAGGAGCCAGGCTTCTCCTCGCTGGTGCTGAGTTTCTGGCTGTTCGGCGTGATGGGCGGGATCAGCGGGGTGATCATGGGGACGGTTCAGGTCAACATGATCCAGCACAATACCCTGATCGTCCCGGCCCACTTCCACATGACGGTCGTAGCGGGAACGACGCTCGCCTTTATGGGACTCAGCTACTACCTGATCCCGCTGATCTTCCGCCGGGACCATGTGTTCCCCGGCATGGCAAAGGTCCAGCCATACATGTTCGCGCTCGGCATGACGATCTGGGGTCTCGGTACGGGCTTCGCGGGACACGCGGGCATGTCCCGGCGGCACTGGGACTCCGCCTTCGGCGGCGTTCCGATGGGCACGGACGTCTTCCAGACCTGGCAGGTGGACTGGTCACTCCTGGCGCTCGGGATCGGCGCCTTGATCGCCGCAACCGGTGGCGCGATGTACGTCCTCAATGCCGTCGCGACGGTGTTCCTGGGCAAGAAAACGGACACACCGCATCTTCCGGGTATCGACCGGGACGCGCTCACGCCGGCGGACGAAGACGCTCGCGAAGCGGCTGCGGCCGGTGACCCACACCATCAGCGAGGCTTCGAGTTCCCGGGAACACTGATCCTGGTGTTCGCCTTCCTGGTCGTCTTCATGGTGCTCTACGCCACATCCTGGTTCGAGCTGAGCTCGGTTTCCTGGACGATCGAGTAGCCGCGACCGTTCAGCCTCACCAGGAGAACCCCCTCCTCCAGATCGTGGAGGAGGGGGTTCCTCTGTCGGTAACGACCGGGCTCGCGAGGAGTATAAATCGGAAGAGCGTC
>SKKR01000215.1 GCA_007123655.1 Thermomicrobiaceae bacterium | reverse complement strand
AGCGAGCAAACCAGTAGCGCGCCGCTGATTCCGGCTCGTGAAGCCTCAGGGATGGCACGGCTGCACCGGGCGTCGCCGCTCATCTGGGCCCCTGCTTTGATCATCGCGGTCATCGCCATCGCCGCGCTCAGCGCCATCGGGTTCGGCGCGGTGACCTCCTCCGGTCCGGCTCCGCTAGCACCCGCCGATCAGGACGACCTGCATCGTGGGTGGTTGATCGTCGGGACCGAGCATGAAGTCACGGCGTTCGATCTTGAAAGCGGGGACCGGCGCCGGATCATGGACCGCCCGGCCTACGACTGGTGGAACCCCGCGATCGTTTCTCCGAACGCCGAACTCGTCGTCCGCTGGGAAGAATTCGCCCGGAACCGAGACCGGGTCGGAGCGCTGCGCGCCTACGACGTGTCCGGCTCAAGGCAATACCTTCACCGCTGGACGAGCCGGCGATCCCGCACGTTCGCGGGATGGCTCGACGACAGGACCGTGCTGTTCACGGAACAGGGCCCGGTCCAGCGAGTCGGGGTCACCAGTGAAGTGCCCGGGGACGCCGAGCCGAGCATCGTGGCGGTGCATCTTCCTTCCGGTAACGAGGAGAACATCTATAAAGGGCCGGTTGACCGGGCGGTTCCGGCGCCGGATGGCAACCACCTCGCGGTAGTACGTCCGGCTCGCGCTGGCTGGCCGGGCAAGACGGTGGAGATCCTCCCTGTTGTTGATGGGCACGCCGGAGATCCGGTTGCATCACTGGAACACAGACTCCTCAGCTGGACCGGCCGGATCATCTGGTCACCTGACTCGGATCGGGTCTTCATTTCTGCGATTCACCCGGATGAATTGCCGGGCGACGCGGGCGCCGTACTCGATTCGGCGCCCGGCGTCTACGACTTCGATCGCCTCCAGCTCGCGGGACTCGGGGTCGATGGAACACTCCTCGAATTTGAGGCGCTGAGCGGCGACTCCGGCTGGACGGTTCCCCAGCGCGTGTCACCGGACGGCGAGTCCGTTGCGATCGCCTACAACCGCTCGCTTGATCGAGACGATGAATGGCAACACGGGGTGATCGACCTGGAATCCGGCTCCGTTCAGTTGAACGACGGGGTCCTCCCCGGCGCACGCTGGTGGAATACCGAAGCGGTCTGGAGCCCCGAAGGTATTACGCGACTGACGCAACGAGTGGATCGAAACCGATTCGCGGAAGGTTCGGACGATATCGCCCCGAACTCACTCGTTCTGACACACGGTGAAGCCGCCGGCCAGGATGTGCCGGTGATGGTCTTCCAGGACACAAGCTCGCTCAACTTGAGGGCCGGCGTGGGGATGTCGCTACTTCGATGGGTACCAGATGACGTAATGAACCCGGCTCAGCGGCAGGACCGGGAGCGGCCGACCGCCGGCATCCCGAGCCAACTCTCTCAGGCGACGTCCGATCAACGCCTGGTGGCGGAGAGCACAATCGCATCTACAGGACGATACGTTCTGTTGCAGCAGCAAGACCAGCATTCAGGCAGTATCAATCGCCTGATGCACCTGCAGGCCTGGTCTGGAACTCAGAGTGACGCGCCCGGCGCCGGGGAGTTCACCTGGATACCGCGTGAACCGGCCGTTGTTGGCGCGCTCCGGCCGGACCCTGAGAACGCATCCGCGAGCCGGCTGGTGTTCGTCGCAACGGACCAGATCAGCCCGCTGCACGGTATGCGCATCGACCCCGCCGGGATCGACGACCAGCTTGAACGAACGTACCGGAAGCCGAAGTTCAGTCCAAACGGGAGCCACCTTGCCTTCTTCGTTGAAGATGAGCGTTCGGGTGCGCTCCAGCTCTGGCTCGATCTCTGGAATCAGCCGGCCAGGCCGGTTTCCGACTGGGACGATCCACACGATACGCGGATCGAACCGACTACCAGTTTCGCCTGGCTCAGCGATCGCCGGTTTGCGTTCTCCCGCGCGACGGAATGGAACGACGCCTATCCCTCGCGGTTCGGGCTCTACCGCGGCGACATCAGTACTGAGGGTGACGTTGAAATCGAGCTGGTTCACACGTTCCAGGCCCGCGGTCGGGACCGGGGAATCGACCTGTCCGAACTGGTCATCGGGCCCGAACTTTCCCGGATCGCGCTGCGGATTCGCAGCTACTCCGGGTCTGACCCGGACACCGACGCGTCGGACGCGATTGTCATCGCGTCGCTGGCGGACCTGTCGCAGCGAATCGAAGTCATCCGTTCATCGCCCGGTGAGGGAATGACCTGGCTTGGCGGTGACGACTGGCTCCTGGCAGGAATAGATGGACGCATCGCACTGGTCGACAATAGAGGGGAGTCGGTGCAATACGTTACGCCGGCCCCCTCCGCCTGGCCGGTCCAGGTGCGATCGAACGAGATCTGGTATCAGGATCAGTCCGAGGATAGCTCGATCATGCGACTTACGTTCGAATGATCATTGGAGGGCGGTACCCGCAGGTGACTGAGACGCAGTCTGTGTCAAAGACAGAGGTTCGTGAACGGTACGACAATTGTGCCCGTTCGTATGATCTGATCGAGTCAGTTCCCGAGATTATTGGCCTCCGGGGAATCAGAAAGGCTCTGGCACGGAACGTCAGGGGGCGAACGCTGGAGGTGGCCACGGGAAGCGGGCGAAACTACAGCCTGCTGCCCTGGGATATCGATCTCATCGCGACGGACATCAGCAGCGGCATGCTCGATATCGCTCGTCGGCGGTCGTCCCGCATGGGCTTGAACGTGGACTATTGCGTGCTCGACGCCGAACGTCTCCCGTTTGCGGATGACAAGTTCGACACGGTGATTTCCACACTCAGCACCTGTACGTTCCCCGATCCGGCCGAGTCGATGCGGGAGATGGCCCGGGTCTGCAAACCCGATGGTCAGATTCTCCTGCTGGAACATGGCAGAAGCTCGAACCGGCTGATCGGCTGGTTCCAGGACTGGTACGCCGACACCCACGCCAGACGCTTCGGGTGTCGCTGGAACCGGCATCCGATCGAAATTGCCCGGGAAGCCGGACTTCAGCTCACGAATATCCGGACCCACTTCTTCGATATCTTCGTCGTGATCCAGGCAACGCCGGGCGAGAAGCGCTAATCCGCCGCCATCGCTCGCGGTTCCTTGTGGGCTTCCTCGGCGGTCGCTCGCATGTCAACGCGTTCCGCCAGGACCTCGGCAATGTGAACCGGGCGTCTTCCCGTGAAATGTCCGATCTGCTCACGGCAGGAGACCCCCGCCACCGCGATCACTGTCTCTCGCGGCTGCTGGTTGACCATCGGGAAGAGCCGTTCTTCGCCGATCTTCCGGGACACCTCGTAGTGTTCTTCCTCGTACCCGAACGAACCGGCCATCCCGCAGCAACCGGCCCCGCTCTCTTTGGCCACACACCCGGAGTCACTCAGCACGTTCATCGACGGCTTTGAACCGATCAGCGCCTTCTGGTGACAATGCCCGTGGAAGAGTACGGTAGGTCCGTCCTCACGCTTCCAGACAATATCCAGGTCGTCCTCACGGGCGAGCTTGTTCAGGAACTCGTCGATCATGAAGCTGTTGGCGGCAATGCCTGGAACGTCTGGATCATCCGGCAGCAAATCCGCATACTCGTCCCGGAGCGTCAGAATGCAGCTTGGCTCGCTGCCGATGATCGGGATCCCCTGGCGGGCATAGGGAGCCAGTGCGGAAACGTTTTCCCTCGCCATGTTTCGGGCTTCCCGCACCAGACCCTTCGAGTATGCCGGCCGGCCGCAACACGCTCGCCGGGGAACAATGGCAACGGTGTAACCGGCCGCTTCGAGCAGGCGGACGGTTGCCTTCCCGATCTCGGGGTACTGTGTGTTGACGAACGTATCATGGTAATAGACCGCCAAGCCGCGACGCCCGTGCGCTCTGCGTGGCCCACGTTTCTGGAACCAGGATTCAAAGGTCTCGCCGGCAAACGGGGCGATCTCCCGATTCGGATGGATGCCCGCCATCTTCTTGCCGATCCGTGACAGGGGTGTCTTCAGCATCAGATTGGCAAGCGGAGCGAGTCTGGCGCCCATCCGGTTCAACTGCGGCACGTTGGCAAGCATTTTCGCCCGGGCCGGAGTACCGTGCGCGTCATAGTATTGGGCCAGAAACTCCGTCTTGATCTTCGCCATGTCCACGCTCGAGGGACACTCGGTCTTGCACGCCTTGCAGGAGAGACAGAGATCCAGCACCTCATATGTCCGCGGGTGGGTAAAGTGCTCGAACTTCAAGCCGTGACCGGAGAGCGCTGCCCGCAGGGCGTTTGCGCGTCCCCGGGTTGAATCTTCCTCGTCCTTCGTCGCCATGTACGAGGGACACATCGTGCCGGCTCCGACTTTCCGGCAGACGCCGGCGCCGTTGCACATCTCGATCGCGGCGGCGAAGCCACCCTCTCTGGAGAAATCGAGATGCGTCAGCACGTCCACGGTCCGGTAGCCTTCCCCATACCGCAGGTTTTCGGTCATCGGCGGAGAATCAACGATCTTCCCGGGATTCATCCGGCCGTCCGGATCGAAGGCAGCCTTCAGCTCTTTCATACACTGGTACAGCTCCGGACCGAAGATTCGCTCGTTCAGCTCACCTCGCGCAAGGCCGTCTCCGTGCTCACCGCTCATCACCCCGCCATACATGACGGCAAGCTCCGCCGCGGCCTCGGTCAGATCCCTCATCACTTGAACACCGGAGGCCTCTTTGAGGTTGATCAGCGGGCGGACGTGCAGGCAGCCCGCGCTGGCATGGGCGTAAAATGCCGCTCTGGTCCCGTAGTCATCGACCAGCTTCAGGATGGTATCCACGTACTCGGCCAGATGCTCCACCGGAACGGAAACATCCTCAATACACGCGATTGGCTTGGCATCACCTTTCACGCTCATCAGCAGTCCCAGCCCCGCTTTGCGGACTGACCAGACATCAGACTGCTGCTTTGCGTCGAATACCTTGATAATGTCCTGCTGGACATCTTTCGCCCGCAGGTGGTCTTCAAGGTTGCTGAGTTTCTCCCGCAGTTCTTCGTCGGTTTCCCCGTAGAACTCCACGACGAGCACATCCCGCGCGTCACCCTCGATGAAGGAGATCATCTCGGCGTACCCGGGCTGGGCTCGAGTCAGGGAAACGAGCATGCGGTCCATCAGTTCGACAGCAGATGGCTCACATTCGAGTATCGTCGGAGTCGCCCGCATCGCATCTACAAGGTCATCAAACTGCAGCAGCCCGAGCGCCGTCTTCGTCGGTGTCTCGACCAGGCCGACCTCGTACTCGACGCCGAACACCAGTGACCCTTCGGAACTCACGAGCAGCTTCGCGACATTGATCCCGTCGTCACGTATCAGCTCGGGAAGGCTGTACCCGGTCGCCCGGCGCCAGTGCCGCGGAAAATCTCGCTCGATCGCTTCGCGGTAGCGCTCCCGCAGATCGAGCAGATCGCGATACAGGTGGCCCTCACGACTGTCCAGGCTGGCCTTGAACCGCCACTCGTCCATCGTAAGCTCGCCGAATGTAAGCGGGGTGCCGTCGCTCAGAATCACGTCCGCCGAGATAACGTGGTCCTTTGTCATGCCGTAGAGAATCGAATGAGAACCGGACGCATTGTTGCCGATAACCCCACCGATCGTCGCGCGGTCGGCGCTGGCCGGGTCCGGACCGAACATCAGTCCGTGCTTTTTCAGTTTCGAATTGAGTTGCTGGATCACCATGCCCGGCTGAACGCGGATCTTCCGGTTCTCGACGTCGGTATCCAGCAGTTGGTTCATGTATTTGGATGTATCGATAATCAACGCTTCGCTGACGCACTGTCCCGCCAGGCTGCTTCCTCCACCACGAGGCAGCACGGGAACACGGAACTGCCGGGCGATATCCATCGCGGCCTGGACATCATCGATGGTCCTGGGGATCACCACACCGATCGGCTCGATCATGTAGTTGCTGGCGTCCGTACTGTAAAGCAACCGGGTGTAGAGATCAAATCGGACCTCGCCCTGGATGCGCGGCCGCAGGGCCAGTTCCATCGCCTCGCGGGTCTGGTCGATACCCGTCATCGAAAGATCGTTCTCGGCAACAGCCACCGGTACACCTCGTTTCCAGGTTCGCGTTCCGCAGGGCAGGCTCGGATTCGTGAGAAGTCGGAGGGAAGTTGCCTGCCGCCGTGCTGACATACGTCTCGTCGGCGCGCATAATTCAGTCTAACACTTGCCGGGGTCCCGTCCAGCGACACGCGATCGGCCGGACCAGGCAACGCAACAACAGGAAACACTCGGCAACTGGAGGACAGTGATGTTTTACACGCGAACGGGAGACGCCGGCTACACAGATCTGCTCGGTGATCGCGTCCCCAAGTATCACGAGCGCCCGGAGACCAACGGCACCATCGACGAAGCGACCTCGTTCCTCGGACTGGCAAGATCCGTCGCCTCAACTGAGCGGACACGAATGATCATCCTTCAGGTTCAGCGGGATCTCTATCTGATGATGGCCGAACTTGCGTTCGCGCCGGATATGGAGCAGCATCGGTTCGAGATGACGCAACAACATCTCGATTGGCTGGAGAGCGAAACCGACCGCCTCGCCGAAGAAGTCGATCTGCCCCCTCACTTCATTGTTCCCGGTGACACTCTCCCCGGCGCGGCGATCGACTCGGCCCGGGCGGTCATCCGGCGCGCGGAGCGTCTCGCCGTTCGTCTGCTCCACTCCGGGGACATCAGCAACGAGCACGTGATTTCCTACCTGAACCGGCTCTCGTCACTGCTCTTCATTCTGGCGCGGTATGAGGATCACGCCGCCGGGGTCACGCCCACCAGGGCAAAACAGACGTAGGCCAGCGGTCTAGCTGTTTCGATTCAGCGCGGCTACTTCCTCGGCAAGCCGACTCGCACGAGGATCATGCTGCCCGGCGTATTTGGCGTTGACCTTCCGGGAGTACGGCACTTGCGCCGGGCTCAGCATCTGCTGGAACGTGAACGAGCAGATCCGCATGCCCGGGTACAACGCGACAGCCATACGCCCGAGGTTGGAGAGTTCCATAGTGGCGGTTCCGGACCAGCCCGGTTCGAACACCGCGGCGGTGCTGTGGACGGTGATGCCGAGCCTGGCAATGCTGCTGCGTCCTTCGAGACGCGCCAGCAGGTCGTTCGGAAGGGTGAGCGACTCCATTGTCGACGCCAGGGCGAAATCGCCCGGTTGCATCATAAACGCGTCGCCGTCCTCGATCTCGATCGTCCGCATCGCATCGCCAATGGACTGGGGCTGACGAGGATCGATGAACGAGTGCCTCGAGTATTCGAACACCATGAATGTGTTGCCGAGCCGGCAATCAATCGAGCAGGATCCGAGATGCTTGTCGAGATCCGGCGCGGGGTCAAGCGCGATACGCCCGCTGTCAAGCGCCTGGCGGATATCACCGTCCGAGAGAATCATTTGCTGTCCAATCACCTGCTGGATCTGTAACGTTGGCTGCGGCAATTCGTTGAATAGCTGGAGTTGGTTCCGCGAGGCGACGGAGGTTCGCCCATTGCCAGCTGGCGATGTTTGAAGCTCGCGCCGTCGGAACTGACAACGGTCTCTGATACAGTCAGACCCGTGTCAAGGGCACAGTATGGCGGGGGCGGGCGCCGTTCGTCAACCAGTGCAGGGAGCCGGGATGCTGCCAGGTTCGTGCTATAATCGCGCGTTGGATGCCGGAATCCATCGTTCGCGCTACAGGGGCTCCATCATCCCGCATTCGTTCACCCGAGAGTGGAGTTCATGACGTCCATTCCCAACGACCGTAACGGGGGTTCACCCTCGCACAGGGGAAGGCGACTTAGAGCAGATGAGGTGCGTCAAGCGCGGCAATCCCGCGCGGCGCCGCTTTCTGGACGGAATGTCCAGGCACCCAGGTATCAACCCCGCCTGTCCGAAGAGTTCCCTGCGGTACAGCAGGGCAAACGCAAGAAACGCTGGACCCCGCTTCGGCTGGGGCTGCTGGCGACCGGGCTCTCACTCCTGCTACTGGCGGCGATCATCGTCGTACCGATCCTGATTCAGATGCACCGAACAGCGGAACGGGTGTTTGATCAGCAGGATGAGCGGATTACCATCGCCGATAACCCGGAAGGCACCCCGGTCATCGTGACACCGGAGCGAAGCGACGATGACGACGACGGGTTCGACGATTTCGTTGACGAGAGCGAGGATCTGCCCGACTGGGACGGAAATGAGCGGGTCAACATCGCCCTTTTCGGTGTCGACAGTCGTGAGGGCGATGAAGACGAAAGCGCCAGATCCGACACGATTATCATCGTCTCGATCGATCCAGAAACCAAAACGGCCGGGATGATGTCGATTCCACGCGATTTACAGGTCGATATCCCGAACCTGGGCACCGAGAAGATCAATGCTGCGTACGCGCAGGGAGGACGTGAACTCGCACGGGCGGTGGTTGAATACCACTTCGATATCAACGTGCATTACTATGCCGAAGTGGACTTTGTCGGGTTCATCAACATCGTCGACACGATCGGCGGTGTTGTAATCGACAACCCGGCGACGATCAAGGACGACGACTATGAGTGGACCCGCGTCTACTTCCCGACAGGCGTCCAGCATATGGACGGTGAGACGGCGCTCCGGTACGTCAGAACCCGGTACGACGACAACGATTTCGCACGCGGACAACGCCAGCAGCAGGTCTTGCGGGCGCTCCGACAACAGGGCATCAGGCTCAATCTGATTACCCAGGCCCGGAGCCTCCTCCAGGACGTCGAAGAGAACTTCCGCACTGATCTGTCCATGCGGCAGTCGCTTGGCCTCGCGAGACTCGCCAACGACATCGAAGGCGAAGACATCGAGAGTTACAGCATGATTGACTGCACCACGGAAGACTACGTCCCGGATCTGTACTACTATCTGATCCCCGACTGGGACTGCATTCACGGCGTGGTGGAGACGATGATCCCGGTCGAAGAGCGCGAGCCGGAGGAAGCATCGGTCGATCATTCGGCGCGTGTGTTGATCGAAAATGGAACGTTCGTTGATGGCCTCGCGGGCAGAACCCGGAACTTCCTGAACAACGCCGGGTATGCCGACGTCGATATCCGCCAGGCTGACGACGCGGGCAACATCCCCGAATCGAGCGTCGTGGCGTATGGCGAGTTCGAGGGCACTGGTCGTGACGTGGCCGAACAGATCGGCCTGGACCCGGACACCGTCATCGTTGAGGATGGCGAGCACCCGGACGGATATGACATCATAGTCATACTTGGAGACGACTCGCCGGATCCTGACACGGGTTGAGCACCCGGCTGCCGCGCCGGCTCATCCCTCGCGCGGCGAACCTTTTCTCCTTGCTACGCTGATGATCGGTGACCTGTTCCAGAGAAAGCGTTGCCCGTGCGTGCGCTGGGGACATTGGGGATACTGTTGACGCTCGCCATCGTTGCCGCGTGCACAACGACGGGCGACGACGGTCCTCGCGCGGACGACGAAGCGACGGGCACCGCCGGCACGGAAGCTGACCCCTCCCCGACCGCCACGCCAGTCACCGAGCAGCCAACTCCAGTGCCCAGCGGCGCGATGCTCAGGCTAGACGGAATCGCGGCACAGCAGGTCGTGCTCTGGGACTCCGCGTTACCGGCCGAATTTGCCACCACCCGCTACACGCTGTACCACCGGAGCGACGCCAGAACGTGGTCTCGCGTGGACAGTCTGCCGACCGAGGGCAATCTCGTTGCGGATCCCACGGATCCTGACCGTCTCTATCTCGGTGACCATCCTCCCTGTCTCCGAGGTGGTGATCCCGTCCCCTTCCACCGAAGCGAGGACGGTGGGGAGTCATGGCAAGAGGTCCCGAACGCCGAGAACATCCGACCGATGACCGTCCTTCCAGACCAGCCGAACGTGGTCATTGGCTCACGGTGCGGCCTGGCGATCTCACAAGACTACGGTGTGACCTGGGAACGACACCTCCCGGACTCGGAGTTCGATCTGACCCGCCTGACCATCACCGAGATCGGCATCTTCGGCACGTTCACTTCGCATACCGAGATCAGCTACCTCAGACGGATCACTATTGACGATCCCGACAACCCCGAGTTTGACGAGCCGATTCTCTCCTTCTGGGGAACCGGCGCGATGCACGCCACCGGGGAGCGCCTCATCGTTGGAACGATCAGCGGCGTCCATTTCAGTGACGACGGCGGGCGGACCTGGAGTTTCACCCGGGAGGGACTCGACGACGTTGTCGCCTCGGTCGATCCGCTGGAACAGGACATCCCGGAAGCCGAGATCGAGCGTGGTCTGGGTATTCACGCGGTCCTGCCGCATCCCCAGCAGTCCAGCCGGATCTTCCTGGGAACGGTTCGCGGACTCTATCTCAGTGAGGACAATGGTGAATCCTGGGGGCGCATCCCTGAAGTGGACGAGCGCGAGGTCCGTGCGCTCGATTTCGCCATGGAAGGCTCGATCCTCTACGTCACCACGGCGGATGGCGTCATCGTTCTGCACAACCCGTGATCGCCTGGCGGTTGAATACGTCCTCCCCCAGGGCGACGGCCAGCAGATCGGCAGCGACGTCGGTCGAGGCGCCGGTCGGATCCAGATCCGGATTCAACTCGACGCAATCCATTGAAATCACCGGAAGATCAGCGTCACGGATCAATCTGAGGATCCGTTGCGCTTCTCTGTAGGTGAATCCCCCTCGCTCCGGCGTCCCCGTGCCAGAAAGGACAAGCGGATCGAGCGCATCCAGATCGAAGCTCAGATGCACTGCATCGGCACCGGATGAACGAATCCGGGCAATCATCTGCTGCACCGCGGCATCAACGCTCAGGCTGTCAACATCCGGCATCGTCGCGACGTGGCACGCACTCTGGGCCAGCCATCCTTCTTCGCCGGGATCGAGCAATCGAATCCCGAAGAGCCAGACATCGTCCTCCTGGACCTTCGGGCGCTTGCCGAGTAGACCGGTAAGCGCATCCGGACCGCGTCCGAGGCTCGCGCCCAGGCTCATCCCGTGTAGTCGGCCGGACGGCGAGACCTCCGGCCAGTTCATGTCAGCGTGCGCATCAAGCCAGATAACGGCCAGGCGTTCGCATTGATCGGCCGTGCCGGCAATGCTGCCGATACTCGAGGCGTGATCACCACCAAGCGTCAACGCCAGTTCACCTCGTGAGATTGCCCTGGACGCCGTCGTCGCGAGGATCTCGCTTGCGTCCGCCACCGCGTCGAGCTCGAGCGCCTCTCCGGGGAACCGGCGCGTGTCGGGCATTTCCAGCGGCGCCACCGGAACCATTTCACTCTCCTGCAGCCGGCTAAGGATTTGATCCCTGGTCCGCTCGGCGAGGCGGGCGCGAAGCGCAGAATCCAGCACCGCCGCCCCACGGTCGACGCCCGTCTTCATCGCGCCGATTGCAATCGGAATCTGAATCAGCCGAACCGGCGCCTGTGTCATCAGGTTCCCCGGGTTCCGGGCCACTACATGACCTCCGGCGCGGCGATGCCGATCGCGTCAAGCCCGTTCGCGAGGACCTGCCGAGTGGACGAAACCAGGGCAATCCTGGCCGACCGCTGCGGTTCCTCTGCATGGAGAACGGGGCAAGCGCGGTAGAAGTCATTGAACTTCTTCGCAAGTTCGTAGACATAGGTAGCGATGTAGAGCGGCTTGTACTCGTCCGCCGCGCGCTGGATCTCACTGGGGAATATCGCGATCTGCTGAATAAGGTCGATCTCCTCCGTGGTGAGATCAACGAACCTCAGTTCACCGGACGGTGGCGTATCGACCTTTTCGAGGATCCGGCACGCCCGGGCGTGGGCATACTGGATATACGGCGCGGCGTGACCGTCGAATGAGAGGGACTCTTCAATGTCGAAAACGATCACCCGATTGTTGTCCCGGGAGAGCATGCTGTATTTCAGGCTCCCGATGGCGACGTCGTGGGCGATATCATCTTTCTGCTCATCAGGGAGGTCCGGGTTCTTTTCATCGATGATCTGCCGGGCACGCTGAAGCACCGCCTGCGCGATATCGTCGTACAGGACGACATTCCCCGATCGGCTGGACATCGCCCCGCCGGGAAGTGTGACCATTTCATATCCCAGATGGAAGCACTTCCCGGCTTGCTCGAATCCCATCAACTCCATGATCTTGAAGATCTGCTGGAAGTAGAGACCCTGCCGCACATCGACCACCCAGATCGACCGGTCGACGCCGTACTCCTCGAACTTGTGCTTCGTCAGTGCGAGATCCTTGGTGGAATACAATGTTGTTCCGTCGGAGCGGAGCACCGGCATCGTGCGGTACGTTTCTTTCTCCAGCCCGAGCTTCTCATCGATCTTGACAACCGGGAGTCCGTCGCTTATTTCAGCGATCTCCCGTTCCATCAGTTCTTTGACGATCTCTCGCCCTGACTCTTCCACTTCGCTTTCGTAGAACCAGGTATCGAAGTCGATATCGAGCTCCCGGTAGATTCGCTCAAAGTCATCCATGCTCCAGGAACGGGTCGTTTCCCAAAGGTGAACGAAATCCGGGTCTTTCCGCTCCCAGCGCTGGAACTCGTTCCTGATCTCTTCCTGCCATGCCGGCACCCATGACCACCACTCGATGCGTTCACTCAGCGACTTCCACTGCCGGATCCACTCTTCGTAGCGCGCGGGCTCGGGGATCTCGTCTTCAATATCTTCGTGCTGCTCCCGGTCTCCCCGCGCCATCTCAAGGTTCGTGTGCAACTGCTGACCGGCAATCGGCCAGAACGTCGGGACCGTTTCGGCGCTGTAGAACGCATCGTCCTTGATCTCTCGCTTGTTGGCGATCTGGCCCAGCAGGTAGGCGACATCTTCGCCGACTGGATGCTTCTGGTAGAGCTCCTTCATCATCCGGTCGACCATCGTAACGAACGCCGGATCTTCATTCGAAAGCTCGTTCAGGAGTCCAAGTGCGTCCTGGCGAAGGTTCACGCGCTGGTCGGATTCAGTGTAGATCTCGCCCAGCCAGCGACCCCGTTCACCGGGCTCCGGCTCCTCCCCCTGGTGAAACCGCTGGTAGCACCAGAGGCACTTGATCACGTGCATGCCGATGTCGCCGATGTAGTTCGCCTTGTGCACCTCGAACCCGGCGAGCTTCAGAATCCGGCAGAGTGTATTACCCAGAGTGGCATTTCGAAGATGACCCACGTGGAACGCTTTGTGGGTATTCGGCTGGGAATACTCGACCATCACCCGGTCAGTCTTCGGTTCTCCAGCGCCATATTCGCGGCCGAGTTCCGAGATCGTGTTCACGACCCGGCTGGCGAACCGCTGCGTGTCGAATTTGATGTTGATGTACCCGTTGTTTGCTTCGACCTGGGCATACCCATCGAACGCCTGCAGCGCCTCGACGATCTGTTCAGCGATCGCCTGCGCTCGTTCGCCCACCAGCTCTTTCGTTTTTCGCTTCGCTTCCTTCTTGGAAAGACCCTCGAGTTCGGAAGTCCCCTCCCGGGTCACCTGCTCGTTGGCAAGCTGGTAACTTATCGAAGATGACGTTCCCCACGTTCCGGCAAACGGAATCGGCCGCATGTTAAAGGTTCGCCGCGAGAAGCCAAGCTCCTCCAGCACATCATTGATTCGTTCCGCTGCCAGTTCCTGCTCGCGCTGAAGCATTCGTTGTCACCTCGTTCGTTCGTGGTCCGATGAGAAGAGTTGCTAATCCGTCCGGGTGGAGATCACTGGCCGGACACTGGATAAGTGATGCGCTCGGCGCTCCAGCCGGCAGGTGCCGGGGATTGGTCAGCCTCACGGGTGCGCCGCTCAGCCCAGAACCGACCCGCGCGGTACAGGCTTTCGAAGGTGCCCGCGTCGCTCCAGTAGCCGTTCAGCTCGGTCCAGTGGAGGGAACCATCGCGAATGTACCAGTTGTTGACATCAGTGATTTCGAGCTCGCCACGGTCGGATGGCGTGAGTCGGTCGATGTAATCAAACACCCGGTTGTCATACAGGTACAGGCCCGTTACCGCGTACGGACTCTTGGGGCTGACCGGCTTTTCTTCGATCTCCAGAATCGTCGCCTGATCGTCCGGATCAAAGACGGGACAGCCGAATCGCTCTGGGTCCGGAACGCGCGCCAGAAACAGCAACGCTCCCCCCGAGAAATCCCGAACATCCCGGGAGATGTCCGCGTCAGTCGTGTTATCGCCCAGGATGACGCAGACGTCATCACCAGCGGCGAATTCCTGGCACAGTGAAAGTGCTTCCGCGATACCGCCTTCGTTTTCCTGGTACGCATATTCCAGATGCCGGATCCCGAGGTGCTTGCCGTTCTTGAGGACCCGGAGGAAATGACCGGCGTGGGGCCCGCCAGTGACGATCACGATGTCGTCGATCCCCGCATTGACCAGCGTTGAGATCGGATAATAGATCATCGGCTGATCGTAGATTGGCAGCAGGTGCTTGTTCGTTGCGTGGGTAAGCGGGTAGAGGCGGCTACCCAGTCCACCTGCCAGAATCACGCCTTTCATCACTGACTGCTCCGGGTCCTGGACACTGAGATGGGCTCGAATCCGATCAGACGCTACCGCAACCCGGCACGATCAGCCGGTTGCACCACCCGGGAACGATACCAGACCGCCCTACCCAGGAACACTTTGCCGAGCGCGGGGCCCTGGCATTTCAGGCGACCGGCCGACGATCGCGGGGCACCGATCAGGTTTCGTCTCCGGGATCGGGGTTGTTCGGTCCTTTGGCCCCTTTTTTCGGGTCGACGCCCTTTGTCACTGTCTTGATCATCGCCCGGAGCCCGGCAATGCTGCTGTAGGTGCCAATCACGGGTTTGGCAACCTCTTCGCTCACGAAGTTCGCCGTTCCCTGCACCCGGGTTGCTGTGGCAGTCAGTTGCTCGAGCAAGGGTATGATCTTGTCCTTGATCATCAGGGCCGTCCAGACGGCGACACCGACCAGCGCGGCGAGCAGGATGATGAACAGCACGATTCCGATCGTGATGAAGACGAGTGAAATGTCACGCAATCGCTCCAGCGGAGACTGATGATCACCGCCAAGGAGATAGAGCCCGGTGATGATCGCGGCGATGACGATCACGACCGCCCCGACAATGACCCAGAGCCACCCTTGTCGCATGCCTTATCCCTTCCGCGTCGTCGCAGGCTTACGCTGCCCGGGCCACTGCATGATTCAGGCCGAGGCCTGTTCGTTCCCCTCGATAGCACCCCGCATCCGGCGCTTCAGTTGCTGACGGCTCGGTTGCAAGGGAGCGGTGAAAAACCAGCACACTGCAAGCAGCAGCAACGCGCCAGCGCTCGAACCGATGATCGCAACGTTTCCAAGCCTGAAGAACTCCCAGCCCGCGAACACCGCAATCACCTGTCCGGCAAACACGCCCACAATGGCGGACACCAGGAACAGGGGAAGCTGCCACAACCGCCGTCCGAACACGCTGTGAAACAGCAGGCCAATCGTCAGCGCCAGGATCAGTCCGAATAACACTGATGGGGGCACCTTGTTACCGTCT
>SKKR01000069.1 GCA_007123655.1 Thermomicrobiaceae bacterium | reverse complement strand
TGGATGGTCGTAAACACTGAAACTCTCGTCGGCGCGAAGCGTATTGACGCGAAACGCTCCGAATCCCGGGTAGTTGGTCGACTCGTGCGCGAGTTCGTACCCGAGCTTCTCCTGTTCGAGCAGCCGGTAGTACGCTGATTGCACCGGGTAGCGCCAGGGTGAACGAGGGATCGAATGCGACAGGCGCTGGCTGGCCAGGATGATGTAGTCGGCCTGTTGCAGGGTGTCAGCGATATGATCGAGCGCCTCATCGTTTGACTGGTCGGCGTAGAGATCCATTGAAACGTGCTCGTAACCGCCTGAACGCCCGGGCCCGAGGGCGACTGGCAACCGGTCGTCCCACAATTCGTGCGTGAGCGTGGCGCCGGGCTCGACGTTTTCATAGATCCATTCCGAGGCGGCCACTCGCGGATGCGTACCGGCGTAAACCGTCATGAACGCCAGCGACCAGGCAAGCGTGATGCCGGTCACCATCACGATCGCCGTGGTGGGCGCCAACCGGTTGCGGAGTCCCGGCGCATGTCGATACCACCAGACCGAAAGCTGATGACCGACGATCATGGCGAGCGGAGGTACCAGAGGAGCCGCGTACCGAAGAAATCGCGCCTCCGATGACGCGATGACGTAAAAATACGGGATGATCCACGCCAGCAGGAGGATGTAGCGCGTATCACGCTGCGAAATGGCCCACCAGATACCAATGAACGTCGCGATGAGCGCCGCGATACCGAATGCGGGTGCAAGGCCCCAGAGGACCAGGTTTTCGATCTCGTTCACGCCGGAGATCGTTCCGATAAACTGGCGGGTAAACGGGACGTCGAAATGCCCGTTGACGATCTCCCACTGCGTCCGGATGTCGTCGATGAACGGACCGGGACGCCATATCGCGTACGGTTCGAACAGGACGAACACCGCCACGGCCGGAGCGGCGGAGATCGCGATCCGTTTCGCCGCGAGCGTCACGGTTTCGCCGTGTGACCGGGCGAGTGTGCGCGCTCCGAGGAGCGTCGCCACCAGGATCGGAATCGCCAGGATGCCAACGCTCGCTTTGGTCGCTAGTGCGGCCCCGCCGAGCGCGGCCGCGGTAAGTGACCAGCGCAGGTCGAACCGCTGTGCGACGTGGAGACAGGCGTAGAGACTGGCGATCGTGAAGAACGTGACCCAGGTGTCCACGGTGAAGAAGTGAGCCAGCTGAATCAGGATAACGGATGTCGCCGTGAGCGCTCCGGCGATGATAGCGGCGAGTTGACCGAATGCGCGCCGGGCGAACAGAATCACGATGAGGACGGTTCCGAGATCGACGATCGCGTTGAGAACGCGGCCAAATGCTCCGACATGCTCGTAGCTGGTCAGGTCCGTGTCGAAGGGAACACCGATAACCGCGCCGGTAACCGTCGCGACGATAAACGGCAGACTTCCGTACGCGAACGACTGGGGTTCACCGTCTTCACTGTCTGCCCGCGTGTTGAGGGGACTGTTGGCCGGGTCAAGCAAGGTCGAGACGTTGGTTAGTGACGGTAATTTGAGCCGGTTGTCCATTACCGTGGCAATGAAGCGTTCGTCCGGGTGAAAGTAATGACTGTCATCCCAGTCCTGACCATAAAACCGAAACACAGCGGCAATGATCAGAATGCCCAGGACTGCGAACTGGAATCGAGACAGGCTGAGCAGACGAAGTCGATTCAGGGTGGTCATGGTGGCCGGAAGCATAGCAGGCTCCGGCAACCGGTACAATTGGCGCATTGCGTCCGGACGCATGAATCGTTAGGCTGACTGGGACTCGGACCGGCGTCCGAAATCTGACGCTCGGGCTCATTCGCTCGCTGAGGCTAAAGGAACGCGTAATGCGCACGCTGAAAGTCATTGTTGGCGGCGAGGGAAACGTGGGAAAGACCTCGTTGATCCGTCAATACGCCAAGGGGAAATTCAGCGAGGCGCGGAATATCACGCTTGGAATTGACATAACCACTCAGGAATTTGACCTCGAGGGCGAAGTGACCAGGCTGGCAATCTGGGACATTGAAGGGCAGGCGGGAAACCGGCCGAACTTCTACCTCGGTGCGCAGGCGATCGTGCTTGTGTACGACGTCACCGAACCCGCTTCATTGCAGGCACTGAACGAATGGTACGAACGCTGTCGAAAGTACGCCCCGACGGCGCCAATCATCGTTGCCGGGAATAAGGTCGATCTGGGGATCAGGTTTCCACCGACGTGGGGGCGAGCGTTTGCTCACTTCATCGACGCAAAGCACGGGTTCCTCTCCGCCAGGACCGGACAGAACGTTTCCCGGGCGTTCAACCTGCTCGGCCGAGCGGCCGCGGCCCACGCCCGATCTTTGCAGTCCTAGGGAACAGCAATGCCCGCGATTCGAACGGTCTTCATGGGCTCGCCTGAGTTCGCGGTTCCCTCACTGGACGCGCTTCACCGCGACGAGCGGATCGAGGTCACGCTCGCGGTCACGCAACCTGATCGACGCGCCGGTCGCGGGCGGAAGCTTCAGTCACCTGCGGTAAAAGTGGCGTCCGAGGATCGCGGGATTCCGCTTATCCAGCCCGGGTCCCTTCGTGAGCCCGGGATATTCGAGCGCCTGGCAAACGAATCACCTGACCTGATCGTCGTGGTCTCCTATGGAGAACTGCTGCGGAAATCGCTACTCGATCTCCCCAAACATGGCTGCCTGAACGTTCATCCGTCACTGCTGCCCAGGTACCGTGGGGCATCGCCGATTCCGGCAGCGATTCTCGCTGGTGATGCGGAGACCGGCGTATCGATCATGCGCCTGACTCGCCGCATGGATGCCGGACCGATCCTTGCGCAGCGACGGTCGCCGCTGGATGGGACCGAAACGACCGGAGCGCTTACCAGGCGCCTTGCGGAAGAGTCCGGGTTACTGTTGCCAGGCACGATCACTGGCTGGGTTTTCGGCGAGATCGACGAACTACCGCAACACGAGGACGATGCGACCTACACGCGCGAGCTTCGCAAGGCTGACGGACAGGTTGACTGGCGCGAACCGGCGGTGCAGATCGAGCGATTCGTGCGGGCGATGAATCCTTGGCCGATGGCCTGGACGACGCTAGCCGGCGAACGACTGACAATTCACTCGGTTCGCGTTGGATCGGATGCCCATCGATCGGAGCGACCAGGTGCGATCGAACTCGAACAGGAGATGGTGCGCGTGCAGACCGGTGACGGTATCATCGATCTCGAGCGAATCCAGCCGGCCGGGAAAAAGCCACTGTCAGCGCTCGACTGGGCCAGAGGAGCCCGACTGGAGTCGGCTCCTGCGTTTGATCTTCCGGAGGAGCAACGGCCGCCCCTGATCTTCACACGGTGAACTATGCCGACCGAACGATTCCGGCGATTCCGCGAACTTCAGGAGAATCTGCGAGAGCGCGTGCGGCTTGTTCCGATGCTGACCAAACCACGGTGTATCGTCGCGGTTGACCTGCATGTCGGGAGGGGCTCGCTCGGACACGCCGCCGCGGTCGCAGTCAACGCGAGTGGTGAGACCCTCGACCGGGTCGTCGTTCCACAACAAATCGAGATTCCCTACGTTCCGGGCTTTCTGTCGTTCAGGGAGCTTCCGCTTTGTATCGCCGCGGTAGAGCGCCTGTCGATTCAACCCGACGTGGTGCTTCTGGATGGTCACGGGATCGCGCACCCGAGGCGCTTCGGTATTGCGTGTCACTTCGGGGTGGAGATGAATGTTCCAGCGATCGGGATCGCGAAGTCCCTGTTGACAGGGGAGGGTCGTGAGCCTGGACGGGAGCGCGGTGAAACCGCCGACCTCGTACTGGATGGGGAGGTGGTAGGCAAGTCGGTCAGAACTCGATCGGGTGTCAAACCACTTTACATATCGCCGGGACACCTCGTTACGATCGAAAACGCGGTCGACCTGGTGCTTTCGCTGTGCACGCGGTTCCGGCTCCCCGAGCCGTCACGAGAAGCCCATCGACTTGCGCGGGAAGCCGCGAGAGATTTGACGATCGAAGCGGCTGGACAGAACCAGTCTTCTCCCGCAGGATGATCGCGTTGGGTGAGTCGTAACACGAGAGGGACCGCGCGTGAGCAGATTCCAGCGATTCGATATTGGCGACGGAGAGATCGTCGTCCTGAGCGACGGAGCGTCGTCGTTTCCGAGCGCGTTTCTCATGGTTGGGGTCGGCGAGGATGAACGACTCGAAGCCTGCCGGAAACATGGAATGGATCCGGACGCCGTCGAGTCGAACATGAATTGCGTTTACGTGAGACAGCGTGGCCGATCGCTTCTATTTGACACGGGAGCCGGCGCTGCGCTGCCCGGGTGCGGTCGACTTCCGGAGGCACTTGACGCCGCAGGGATTGATCCGCGGACCATCGACCAGGTGATTCATACACATCTGCACCTGGACCACGTCGGCTGGAACGTTACAGCGGACGGTGCGCCAATGTTTCCGAATGCCCGGTATTGCGTCGGGCAGACAGAGTTTGAGTTCTGGTCCAGCGAGGACACGCTTGCCGCCCTGAACAGATCCGAACTCTGGAGGTTGCCGGACTTCGAACCGGGCATGGCGGCGGTGGCTCGGAGTCACGTACTGTCGCTCGGTGACCGGATCG
>SKKR01000348.1 GCA_007123655.1 Thermomicrobiaceae bacterium | reverse complement strand
TCCTCTCGGTGCATCCGAACACGGTGAAGTACCGGATCGCACGGGTACGTGAGCTGCTCGGGGAGGACGCCCTGCTGAATCCCGACCGCCGCCTGGGCCTGCACCTGGCCCTCAAGGCCCGTCACATCATCGACTAGCCCGGCAACCTGACGGTCAACGAACACTCGCTCACCTGTTGTCTTCTGAAGACAAATTCCAGCGGCAGGATTTGTGTTCCGCGCATCTTGCTGTGCGACGCACGGGGATTAGGCTAGTAACTATACGCATCCGGATACCGTAGCAACAGCGGCAGAGCACGGCGTGTCCCTGCCTGCGGCAGGACATACCTCGCGGACGATCCCGCCGTAATCCGCTACCCGGACGCGGCAGCAAGTCGGGAACGTTGCCGGCCACCCCGGCTCCGTGTCGTTCCCAGGCCCGTTAGATGGAGGAGGAGCAGTAGATGCAGCACATGCTACGCAAGATGCTGGACTCGCGGGAACCGATATCGAAGATCGCGGCCACTCCCGTTGATCGACGAGGGTTTCTCCGGATCCTCGGGATCGGCGCGGCCGCAGGAGCGATGACCCCGCTCCTGGCTGCCTGTGGCGAGACCGACGACGATGACCCGGTTGTCGATGACACAGTTGACGATGATGAACCGGTCGATGAACCGGACGACGACGATGACGAGCCCGCTGTCGATCCGGATGAACCAATCGATGTGGATGATGTTGGCGAGGACGTCGTGATCTTCGGCTCCGCGGTCGACATTCCGAACATCGACCCGGCCGTTGGCCACGACGGAGCGATCGCCGAGACCCAGAAGTCCCTGTACGACACACTGTATAGACATCAAGGGAACCCACCGGAAACAATCCCCTGGCTGGCGACCGGCCACGAAGTCACCGAAGACGCCATGGAGTGGACCTTCGAGATGGAGGAAAATGCCACCTTCCAGGATGGGTCTCCGGTGACGGCCGACGCCGTCGTCTTCTCGCTGGAGCGGTTGCTGGATGTCAACCAGGGCGTTGCCTGGATGTTCAGCGGCGTCATGGATGCCGATGGCGTGGAAGCCGTTGACGACCATACCGTGGTCTTCACGCTGGATACACCGTTCGCGCCGTTCCTGCACGCCACCACCTGGCTGTTCGTGGTGAACCCGGATGTCGTTCAGGAGCACGAAGAAGACGGCGACAATGCGACTGCCTGGATGGTGGAGAACTCCGCGGGGTCAGGTCCGTTCATCATCCGACGCTGGGAACCGGGCGCGATCTACGAGTTCGAGTCCGACCCGGATTACTGGCGCGGCTGGGATGGCCCGCGGCTGCAGGGGTACATTCGGCAGGTGATGCGGGAGTCCTCCACCAAGCGGCTGGCGCTGGAGAACGGGGAGATCCATGCCGGAGACTGGATCTCGGTCGACGACACCCGGTTGCTCCAGGATCACGATGAGGTGATCGTCCCGGATGAGCCGGCGATCGGCACCTACACCATCAAGATGAACCACCAGAGCGGACCGACGTCCGACATCCACGTCCGGCGGGCGCTTTCCTACGCGTTCGACTACGATGCGATGCTGCAGGTGATGGAAGGTCGCGCCACTCGGCTTCACGGCCCGGTTGCGGAAACCGTTCCCGGCGCGCACCCGAATCTCAACTACTTCGAGCATGACATGGAACGCGCGGCTGAAGAGCTGGCGCAGTCCGAGGAATGGGCTGACGGGTTCGAGATCGTGTACGCGCATGTCACCGGACTCGAAGAACAGCGCCAGACCGGGCTGATCCTGCTGGACAAGCTGGCGGAGCTTAACATCGAGGTCACGATCACCCCGATGGAATGGGCCAACGCGGTGGCGATGTTCGATGATCCGGAGGAGTCACCGCTCCTGTTCCCGATCTATTCCGGCACGGACTATCCGGATCCGGACAACTTCCTGTGGCAGTCGTTCCACTCCACGTCGGCGGGGACCTGGATGGGCGCAAACCATTACAGCAACCCGGAGATGGACGAGCTACTGGAGTCTGCCCGTGCGACGCCGGATGACGACGAGCGAGAGCAGATCTATCACCAGATTCAGGAGCTCGCGATCGAGGATGCGACCGAGATCTTCATCTTCAGTGAGCTGGGCGGAATCATCCACCGGCAGGAGATCCAGGGTTACGAGTTCACACCAGTGATGGGCTCGAACATCTTCTGGTATCAGATCTCTCTCGACTAGCCAGGCACACAGAAGACCCTGACTGGATACGGGCTCGCCGGGCGCGAGCCCGATCCGGTAACACCGATTCGATAGGCGGGACCTGTTGCTTCAGTATCTGTTGAGACGGCTGCTGCTCGTCGTTCCGACGCTCATCGGGCTGTCGATTCTGACCTTCACTATCTCGGTCATTGTTCCGGCTGACCCTGCCCGGCTCGCGGCGGGGCCACGAGCCACGCCCGAGATGATCGAGACGGTCCGTCAGCAGCATGGGCTCGACCAGCCGGTCCATATCCAGTACATCACCTACCTTGAGAACCTGGTACGGGGAGACTGGGGCACGTCCGTGATCAGCCGGCGCCCGGTGCTGGAGGACCTCCAGCGGTTCTTTCCGGCGACGCTCGAACTCGTACTTGCGGCGATGCTGATCGCGATCTGCGTCGGGATTCCGCTTGGGATTCTGGCGGCGACGAACCAGAACCGCTGGCCGGATCAGCTCTCGCGGATCGTTGCGATCTCGTTCGTCAGCCTGCCGACGTTCTGGTTCGCGATCATCCTGCAGTTGACCGTTGCGGTAGGGCTGGGACTCCTGCCGATCTCCGGTCGACTGCCGGCTGCCGAAGCGCCGCCGGAAACGGTCACCGGGATGTTCACGGTGGACAGCCTGATCGCGCTCGATTTCTCGCTGTTCCTGACATCGCTGAAGTACCTGATCCTGCCGGCGTTCGTGCAATCGGTCAGTGCGCTGGCCATCATCACAAGAACGGTGCGCGGCGACATGCTGGAAACGCTGGGACAGGACTTCGTCAGAACGGCGCGCGCCAAGGGCCTTCATGAACGACGGGTGGTCTACCGTCACGCGCTCCGCAACGCGATGATCCCGACGGTCACGATGATCGGGCTCTCGTTCGGATTCGCGCTTGGAGGCTCGGTGCTCGTTGAAGCGGTGTTCGACTGGCCCGGAATCGGTCTCTATGCGGTTCAGGCGGCGCTCAACCTGGACTTCCAGCCAATCATGGGCGTGACGATTCTCGTCGGCTTCATCTTCATGATGCTCAATCTCACGGTCGATCTACTCTACGGCGTGCTCGATCCGCGGATACGGTACAGCTAGGCAACTCCGCCAGGATGGCGGGAAGGAACGACGCAGGTGACGCTCAACGCGAAACCGACAACCGAGTCCGAACAGGGGCTCCCCGCCTTTAAGTCCAGGACGGATGACTGGGAGAACCTGCGCCGTCAGATCAGAAGGTTCCGGAGCAACCGGCTTGCGGTGCTCGGACTGGTTATCGTTGTGTTTCTTTTGATCATCGCGATCATCGGACCCTACATCGCGCCTCATCCGGAAGCCGCCCGCGGGGCGGTTGACATGGGGAACCGGTTGCAGCCGCCGAGCAGCAGTAACTGGTTCGGAACCGACGACATGGGCGCGGACATCTTCTCCCGGGTACTGATCGGCACCCGGCTGTCGCTGAGCATCGCCGCGATGGTGCTGATCATTGCGGTGGGAATCGGCGTGCCGCTTGGCGCGGTCGCCGGATACTTCGGTGGCAAGCTGGCGGAAGTGATCATGCGGCTGACCGATATCTTTCTAACGGTCCCGCCGCTGATCCTGGCACTGGCGATCGCCGCGGCGCTCGGACCCAGTATTCGGAACGCCATGATCGCGCTGGCGATCGTCTGGTGGCCGGGGTTCTGCCGGCTGACACAGGGGCAGGTGCTGGCCCTGAAACAGCGGACGTTTGTCGAATCGGCCGCGACAGCAGGTGCGACGAACGGCCGGATCATCTTCCGGCACATTCTGCCAAACACGTTGACACCAATCATGGTGAAGATCTCGATGGACGTCGGCTTCGCGATTCTGACCGCCGCGGGACTCAGTTTCATCGGAGTCGGCGCCCAACCGCCTGCGCCAGAGTGGGGCGCGATGGTGAGCCTGGGAAGGGGATACCTTCCCGAGTGGTGGTGGTTCTCCACCTTCCCGGGTCTCGCTATTTTCATCGCCGTTTTCGCGTTCAACATGCTCGGAGACGGCTTGCGAGACGTACTTGATCCGCGGGGTAACAAATAGGGAGGGACAACAGCGTGGTCGAAACACGCGATTATCGCGTCGGCGTCGATATCGGAGGCACATTCACCGATGTCGTTCTGCTCAACACCAGAACGCAGGAGGTGAAGTTCGCGAAAGTCTCTACGACGCCGGAAGACCGGGCGGAAGGGTTCTTCGCCGGTATTGAGAAGACACTTGGACAGAACGGCGCGAACGCCGGTTCCATCGCGACGATCCTGCACGGCAGCACCGTCGCAACGAACGCAGTCCTGGAACGCAACGGCAGCAGGATGGGCCTTCTGGTTACGGAAGGTTTCCGGGACATGCTGGAGATCGGCCGGGCATACATCCCGGGCATTTTCACGAACTACATGC
>SKKR01000380.1 GCA_007123655.1 Thermomicrobiaceae bacterium | reverse complement strand
GTCCGCAACTTCTGGAAACGACTGTCGGCAGAGTCCTGTTCAACCGGGTTATTCCGGATGAACTGGGCTACTGGAACCAGGTCATGGACCGCAAGGCGCTCGGACAGCTTGTCGCGGCATGCTATCGCGAGTTCGGCGCCGAGCGAACGGCGGCGATGGCGGACGAGATGAAGGACCTCGGATTCCACTTCTCGACCATCGGCGGGCTGACCATGGGACTGTCCGACGTACATATCCCGGAGTCCAAGGCCGAAATCATCGATGGCGCCGAAGCGCACGTGCTGGAGATCGAACGGCAGTATCGCCGCGGTCTGATCACGGCGACCGAACGTCACCGGGAGGCGATCTCCATCTGGAACGATGCGCGTGACCGGCTGGCGAAGGCCGTGGAAGACGGTCTCGGCGAGGATAACTCCCTCTACATGATGAGTAACTCCGGTGCGAAGGGGAACATGACCCAGATCACCCAGATGGCCGGGATGCGCGGGCTGATGCTCGACCCGGGCGGAAACATTCACGAGTTGCCGATTCGATCCAACTTCCGTGAAGGGCTCTCCGTTCTGGAGTACTTCATCTCGACCCACGGTGCCCGAAAAGGTCTGGCTGATACGGCGCTGAGAACCGCGGACTCCGGTTACCTGACTCGCCGGCTGGTCGATGTCGCCCAGGACGCAATCATCACCGAGGATGACTGCGGTACTTCTGAAGGCATGTGGACCAGTGTGGCGGAGATGCCGGACGTCGATTCGTTCGTGGATCGAATCACCGGACGGAGCGTTGCTCAGCCGATTCACGATCCGGAGAGCGGTGACCTGATCGCCGACCGGAATGATCAACTGACGGAAGAGATCGTCCAACGAATCATCGATAGCAACGTTGACCGCATCATGATCCGGTCTGCGATGAGCTGCGAGGCGGAGTTCGGTGTCTGCCGGTACTGCTACGGCCGGAACCTGGCAAGCGGCGCGGTCGTCGAAATGGGCGAGTCGGTTGGCATCATCGCGGCGCAGTCGATCGGGGAGCCGGGCACGCAGCTGACGATGCGCACCTTCCACACCGGCGGTGTTGCCGGTGAGGACATCACAACCGGTCTGCCGCGTGTTGAAGAGCTGTTCGAAGCCCGCGAACCGAAAGGTAAGGCGGCCATCGCGGAGCGATCCGGCATTGCCAACATTGTCGAGGACGATGACGGCCGCAAGATCGTGATCAGCGAGGAAGAGCTTGTCACCGAGCAGTACACCGTTCCGGAGAACTTCGATCCGGTGATCTCCGACGGCGACGAAGTCGCGGTTGGTCAGGTGATCGCCCAGGCAGCGGACGACAGTGATGCAGAGCCGCTGGTTGCCACCCTCGATGGAGTTGCGCACCTGGACGAAAGCGCGATCGTCGTCCGACATGAGGGCGAGCAGCGGGTGGAGTATCCCGTCGCAATGTCGGCCAACATCCGGATCGACGATGGCGACTACGTCGCGGCCGGGACGCAGCTGAACGACGGTAACCTTGATCCGCAAGAGATCCTGGAAACGCTGGGCGCGTCCGCGGTGCAGAAGTACATCGTGGACGAGGTTCAGAAGGTGTACAAATCGCAGGGTGTCGTGACCAACGACAAGCACATCGAGGTGATCGTCCGCCAGATGTTGCGAAAGGTTGCGATCGAGCAGCCCGGTGACTCGGACCTGATGTTCGGTGAGATGATCGACCGGTTCCAGTTGAACCAGATCAACGAAGAACTCATTGCCCAGGGTGGCGAACCCGCAACGGCTCAGCAGGTGCTGCTCGGCATTACCAAGGCCTCGCTCGCGACAGACAGCTTCCTGTCAGCCGCCTCCTTCCAGGAGACGACGCGGGTGCTGACTGAAGCGGCGATCCAGGGCAAGGTTGATCAACTTCGCAGCCTGAAGGAGAACGTCATCATCGGCAAGCTGATCCCGGCGGGATCAGGCTGGCAGGTGCAGGAGCGCAAGCAGGCATCCGGACTGACTGAGCAGGATGAAGCGACGCTCAGCGCCATGACGGCCACCGCGACCGCGACGGCCGAGCCCGAGGTTGAACCGGCATCGATCGAAGACGTCGAAGAACTCGTCTCCGAAGGCCGCTTGCCGCGGGAGTCCGTTGATCCGCTCGCCGCGGGCGATGATTCGATCGGGTTGCCGGCAGGTGAAGATGGCGAGGAGAACCCGCAGGACGCAAACTCCGATACGCCGTCGGATGAGCCGGAAGACGAGTAGCGAACCGTGCCCGTATCGTGAGACGGGCGCATTGACAAGAAACAGTGGTATTGATAAACTCTCTGCTTGTGGCCGTTCACGGACGGCCACAAGCGCGAGGAACCGATTTCCTCACTAGATAGACGGCGCCGCAGCTGCGTCGTAGGCGCAGAGCACGGTTCTAGCCGGGTATCTATGAAGGAGTATCGATCGTGCCGACGATCAATCAACTGGTCCGGAAAGGGCGCAAGAAGGTCACAAAGAAGACCAAGGCGCCGGCGCTGCGTTACACAAATAACGCACTCGGCCGGTATGCTGGTCGGCTGCGCCGGGGGAAAGGCTCCCCGCAGAAGCGCGGCGTGTGTACGCAGGTGCGCACGATGACCCCGAAGAAGCCCAATTCGGCGCTGCGAAAAATTGCACGTGTGCGACTCACGAACGGCATGGAGGTCACCGCCTACATCCCGGGTGAGGGGCATAACCTGCAAGAACACTCGGTGGTGCTGATCCGCGGCGGGCGTGTCAAGGACTTGCCCGGCGTCAGGTATCACATTATCCGGGGAGCGCTGGACGCGCGCGGTGTCGAAAACCGCAAGCAGGGGCGGTCCAAGTACGGAACCAAGAAGGCGAGCTAGAGCGCGGCAGAACCGGTCGGTTCACGATTTAGTGCCGCGCTCTCGGCTGCAGACAGCCTTATAACGATCGTACGGTACGGAAAGCGGGCTCACGAGACTTCAGTCATTGTGACCGCTTTTTGCTGTGAAAAGCGACTGAACTGAACCGAGTGACGTTCGAAAGACGCGACGAGCTTGACCGCCGGATGGACGCGGGAACGTGAGCGCGGTCTGCGGGAAAGGTAGCTGAGAGAAATGCCGAGACGATCAAAGACCGAGCGTCGTCCGGTTCGCCCGGATCCGCGGTACGGAAGTGAGCTTCTGGCCCGCTTCACCAACAAGCTGATGCAGCGGGGCAAGAAGGGCCTTGCCGAGCGGATCGTCTACGACGCGCTGGATCTGATTCAGGAGCGGAGCGGCCGCGAGCCGCTGGAAGTATTCCAGCAGGCGATCCAGAACGCGACTCCGTTGCTGGAAGTCAAGCCGCGGCGCGTTGGTGGTGCCACCTATCAGGTCCCGGTACAGATCGAGCCGCAGCGACGGCAGTCACTGGCGGTACGCTGGCTGCTGCAGTCCGCCCGGGCACGGTCCGGGAACTCGATGGCCGAAAAGCTCGCCGGCGAACTCTTGGACGCGGCGAACAACACTGGCGTCACGATTAAGCGCCGGGAAGATACTCACCGGATGGCCGAAGCCAACCGGGCGTTCGCGCACTACCGGTGGTAAGCGCATTCTGATCATTGCCGCTGAGCGGCGGAACGGGAACCTGCAACAGCTATGAGCAGTACGTTAGCAGAACGAACTCAGCAACAGAACATCGAGCTCCAGAGGACGAGGAATATCGGCATCATCGCGCACATCGATGCCGGTAAGACCACGACGACGGAGCGAATTCTGTTCTATACCGGTCGCCTGCACAAGCTGGGCGAAACGCACGACGGTACCGCCGTAATGGACTGGATGGCCCAGGAGCGCGAGCGGGGTATTACGATCACGTCCGCGGCGACTACCTGTTTCTGGGGTGATCACCGCATCAATATCATCGATACCCCGGGCCACGTCGATTTCACGGTGGAGGTCGAGCGTTCGCTGCGGGTGCTCGACGGCGGGGTCGTTGTCTTCGACGCTGTCGCCGGAGTCGAACCGCAGTCCGAAACCGTCTGGCGTCAGGCGGACAAGTACCACGTACCGCGCATTTGCTTCGTCAACAAGATGGACCGGACCGGTGCCAACTACTGGCGGACTGTTGAGATGATCGTTGACCGCCTCGGCGCGCGCCCGGCAGTTATTCACATGCCGGTCGGCCAGGAAGAAAACTTCAAGGGGCTGATCGATCTGTTGACCATGACCGCGTACTTCTACAACGATGATCTGGGCCAGGATATCGAGGTTACCGACGTCCCGGATGATCTGCGCGAGGAAGCGCTGCGGCTCCGCGGCGAGCTGATTGAGAAGATCGCCGAGAGCGACGAAGAGCTCATGATGCGGTATCTCGAAGATGACGAAATCTCCGAGGATGAGCTGAAGGCGGGACTGCGCAAGGCGACCGTCTCCGGCGCGCTCGTTCCGGTGCTCTGCGGTACCGCGCTGAAGAACAAGGGCGTTCAGCGCATGCTGGATGCAATCATTGATTTTCTCCCGTCGCCGTTTGACGTTCCCCCGGTCAACGGGATCAACCCGAAGACTGGCGAGGAGGAACAGCGGACGGTTGACGAAGATCAGCCATTCTCGGCGCTGGCCTTCAAGATCGTTTCCGATCCGCATGTCGGCCGGCTGGCATACGTGCGGG
>SKKR01000230.1 GCA_007123655.1 Thermomicrobiaceae bacterium | reverse complement strand
TGGCGGATGACACGATCCTGGTCAACGAGCTTGCGCCTCGCCCGCACAACACCGGGCACTACACGATCGAGGCGAGCGTTACCTCCCAGTTCGAGAACCACACACGGGCTGTCCTGGGACTTCCGCTCGGCGATCCGTCCATGCGTCAGCCAGCAGCGGTGATGGTGAACCTGCTCGGTTCCGGCGGACCGATGCCGGACAGGGCACAGTACCGGGCCGCTCTGTCAGTGACCGGCGTTCACCTGCACAATTACGGGAAAGTCCAGAGTCGTCCCGGACGCAAGATGGGACACATTACCGCTTGCGGTGATTCGGTTGATGAGCTAATGCAGCGAGCCACACAGGCGGCCGAAAGGATAAGGATGTAACCAGTGACGGACAACCAGCCGCTGGTCGGAATCGCGATGGGTAGCTCGTCTGATCTACCCACGCTCGAGCCCGCGATGGAAATCCTGCGAGAGTTCGGCGTTCCCTATGAGGTTCGCGTGCTCTCTGCCCACCGCACACCCGCGCGCATGACCGGGTACGCGGAAAACGCGCACGAACGGGGACTCAAGGTGATCATCGCCGGAGCCGGTGGCGCCGCGCACCTGCCGGGAATGCTCGCCGCCAGCACCCCGCTCCCGGTCATCGGCGTTCCGGTCAGCACATCCTCGGGAACGCTGGGCGGTATCGATGCGCTGCTTTCGATCGTTCAGATGCCACGCGGAGTACCCGTCGCAACCGTCGCGATTGGGGGAGGCCAGAACGCGGGGATTCTCGCTGCCCAGATCGTCGCCGCGGCGGAACCGGATTTGCTGCAGAAAGTCCTCGAATACAAGGCGAGTCTGGCGGAGCACGTTGCCGATCAGGACAGCGACGTTCAGGGACGCAATCAATAAGCTCCGGGTCTTCCGGCAGCGCATCTGTCCCTGCGCGCAATCCACATCATGAGCAGCTGCGAAGACATCAGCAACACTCACTATGCGTTGAGAATTGCACTGGCGGACTTGCATTGTGTGACCCACTTCGGGTAGTGTGACACTCAGACAGTGGCGTCCGTACACAGGCTTTCGGTGCACGGTGCCATTGACAGAGGGATCCGGCGGTTCGCGTCGCGACCATCCGTGGAACCTGCCGGAAGGGATTGCTGAGTAACAGGGGAAAGCCATGCATCGAGTTCTAATTATCGCGTCGTCGGTGCTAATCGCCTCCGTTGCAGCGCTGGCGCCGATCACCGCTGATGCGGACGACCACCATCCGGACGAGGTGTACTTTGAGAAAACCGGGCAGTACGTCGGCGGCGAGTTCCTCCGATTCTGGGTGGAGCACGGCGGAGTTCGGATCTTCGGCTATCCGCTGACGCCCGTCATCGAACAGGATGGGATCGAAACCCAGTACTTCGAACGGCATGTCATGGAACTCCATGAAGACAACCGGGACGGGGAATACATATTCCTGCGGCGGCTCGGCGCGGAAGCTCGTGACGACCGGGGCATCGCCGATCGATGGCCATTCGATCCCGACGAGAAGGGTGACTCCGGCAGATTCTTCGCCGCGACGCAGCAGAACATGAGCGGCACCTTCCTCCGTTTCTGGGAAGAAAATGGCGGCTCCCGGGTGTTCGGCTACCCGATCAGCACCACCTTCCGGCACTACGGCACCCGCGTGCAGTTCACCGAGCGCGCCATCTTGGAGCACCGACCGGGAAATTCGTCCGACTGGCGCGTCCTCTCCGAGCGGCTCGGGACCGAGGCCGCCGAGCGTGATGAGGTCGACACCTCGCCTCAGGAGCACGACGGTGACGCGCCCGTCTATAGCGCTGATCTCTTTGACGGCAACCCCCACTCCTTTGCCCCACCGAGCGAGATTCGCATCGACCGAATCAACGTGACGGCGGACTTCGAACACGTTGGGCGGACGCCGGATGGCGTGATGAAAGCGCCGGCGGGCTGGAACAACGTGGCCTGGTTCGAACCAGGCACGGTTCCTGGAGAGCAGGGCAACTCCGTGGTGGCGGGTCACTACGACGCCCCGGGAGGCGTCCCGGCGATATTCTGGAATCTCGACAGACTCTCACGAGGAGACCACGTCACAATCATCACGGAAGAAGATGAGGAGCTTGTGTTCGAAGTCACCGGATCGCAGCAGTTCCACATCAACAATCAGCCATCGAGCAGGATCTTCGGCAGGACCGATGACCACAATCTGAATCTGGTCACCTGCGCCGGATCCTGGGACACCTCCCTGGGCATGTACGACGAGCGTCTGGTCGTCTACACCACGCTCGTTAGCGATTGAAACCCGAGGTCACGGTCGGCCCACGTCACAGAACGAATGACGTGGGCCCCGGAACTGAGACCGGTGTCTCCCAGGCACACAACTTGCGGTGGTCGCTGGAAGATTCGCGTTGTCCAGCAGAAACGCCGTTCCCGTTGCCGGTGACGCAGCGACGAGACTCGGCGTCGCACCGAGCAGGAGGGCCGGATGCGCCTTACAGGAGTACAGGTCCGATGGGTCTGTGAGACGTGCGATGGCAACGGCCGGGTAGCCACTGATCTTCCCTATTGCCGAAGCTGCGACCGTTCCTACACCTACGCCGACCTGGCGTTCTTCAACAGTGACACGGGCTGGGACGAGTTGCTCCCGTGCGGCCATCACCAGCACGACCTCCGCGAGAACCGGACCTGCATCGATTGCACCGGACGCGGTTGGGGACAGGGATGGGTCCCCGTTGAGGAGCTCCGGGAGTCGCTTCTCCGAAACGAGTTGCCCCGCTGACCGCGATAAACTCTCGTCAACGTCCTGATGCGGCCAGCGGGCAACGCCTAACGCCGGAACCGTTCAGGCGACCGCGCTCGTGCGACAGGCACAGGATGCCTGAACCGGCACGTCAGCCCGGGCTTCGGCCAGCACCAGTCGCTGACCAATGATCGCCGCTTCGGCGTTCTTGCCAAGCCGGGTCAGACATTCGTGGTAGCCATGGAGCGACCACACATTGTCCGGATTCTGGTACGGTCGAGCAAGCGAATCGTCCAGCCCGAGATCCGCGCGGTAGACCGCTTCCGCCTCTTCAATACGGTTCTGCTCAAGCAGGAGCGCCCCGAGCGCGTGTCGGGTCGGCTGCATCCACCCCCAAGGCTCATCGTAGGGCAATCCATCATCGAGCTCGACCGCCTTGCGAAGGTGTTCAAACGCCAGGTCGTAGTTCTCCTTGCGGTACTCGAGTTCGCCATACAGCATCTCTCTGGCGATCGCCAGAATATCCAGACAGCTGTTGTTGAAGAGGAAACGTGTGTCGGGAACCCGCGAGAAGGCTTCCTCGAACAGGTGCTGCTGATCCTCCGCCTCCGGGATCCGACCGGTCGCCGAAAATGCGACTCCCTTACCGTAGTGGGTCATCGCGGTCGTCACCGCAAACAGTTCCTGATCCGCGGGAAGTTCCAGATTGATGAGATCCGCCCACCTGCCGAACCGGACGAGAACGTGTATGCGCATCGGAACGAACGCTTCCAGCCAGTCCGCCATCGGCGGTGACTCGACCCTTAACAGGTCTTCAGGAATGGTTCGTTCCAACTCGCCCGCGGCCTCGAGCGCGGTCTCCAGTTGCCCCAGAAACATCGCGCCGTACAGCTTGAAGTGGTAGTTGTGTGAACGGTAGAGCGAATAGAAGTTCATTGCTCCTTCCCGGCGCAGGAAACGCCGGTCGGCCTTAATTGCCTCGTTGTTCGAGGCAACCACGTCATCGTAGTGCCCGCAGAGAACGTCAATGTGCGTTGGCATGTGCTGCAGGTGGCCTGCATCCGGAACGAGCCCGCGTAGCCAGTCGCAGGCACGGAGCGCTCGCTCCGGGTGCGGGGACATCTCCATCAGATGGATGTACATGTGCAGCACGCCCGGGTGCCTGCGACTCTCAGTTCTGTCGAGCGCCCGTTCAAGCACCTGGGTCGCTTCCTCGGTGCTCGCCCCTTCCCGGATGCCCCTGGTCTCCAGGTCCCAGAGATCCCACGGGGTCCGGTTAAGCAACGCTTCGGCGAAAAGCGACGTGACGTCGAGATCGTCCTCGTGCCGCTGGTATACGTCTCGCATCGCATCGGCATAGTCGTCGTTCCAGCGGGTCAGCTCTTCGAGCGGGACCGGCTGAGCCGACTGGTAGCGTGACTGGAGCGCGCCGATAAGATCCCGTTCGACCGAGCTGACCCGGTCCGACAGGGCAACGGCTCTGTTGACCGAATCGTGCGCCCGTGCCAGCGAAGCGGTCAGGTCATCTTCGTCGAACGCTTCCCAGGGCTTGTTGTAGTTCGGACCTATCGCGTAGGCGATACCCCAGTGCGCCATGGCGCAACCAGGATCATGCTCGAGCGCATGCTCGAAGCAGCGAATTGCTTCATCGTGGTTGAATCCGTAGGTCCAGACAAGGCCACGATCGAACCAGCGTTGTGCCTCTGTCGATGCCGTCGACACATCACGGGTGTGGTCACCCAGGTTGTAATACTCGGTCACTGCCTCGCCCCTCTCTGATGATGTTGACCAACGAGCCTGAAACTACTCTAACGCCCGGCGGGCAGCGGCGGTATCCTGAAGATTACCCATTTCTGCGCGAGATGGATTGAGCAATACTGACCAGGTCCGGA